>CAMPAF010000202.1 GCA_946631535.1 uncultured Verrucomicrobiota bacterium | reverse complement strand
TCCAAGAGAAATCCAACGAGGGGGGAACGTCGGATTTTTTAGTGCGTCAGCCCTGACCATAGGTCACTGCGCCTCGCCAGCCAGCGAGAAGCGGACCGCCGCGTAAGAATGGGGCGGCAGCCCGGCGAGCGAGATGCCGTCTGGATTGACCACAAATTTGCCGCGCAGAGAGTCAATCACGCGAGCCTTGCCGGAAACCGCGATCCTGATGTCCGCAGCCGTCTTGCCCATGTTCTCCAGCAGGAGCGCATATTCCCCCTTCGCGCGGTCGCAGTGGACGATCTGGTACACGTCAGGCGTGGCGCGCACCGTCACGGCAAGCGGCTCGTCCGATGCCGCCGGACCGTCGAACCTTGTGGGGATTCCCCTGCGCCGCAGGTCGAACGCGACGGCAGGCTGCGAGTATAGGGCCGCGATACGCGCCTCGCCCACGAACGGGACCGGCAACGTCTCCGTGCGCAGGCGATGCTGGGGACAGTCCACCTTCACGCCGTACGGTTCCGTGTCCGCGAATATCCGCCGCAGCGCAGCGTCGTCAGGCATGTCCGCGAGATGCGCCTCCAGGTAGCCAGGCTCCGCGCGGTCTGGACCGTAGCAGAGCATGTACTTGTGGCGTGCGAGATGCCCGTCGGCGATGATCGCCTTGTCGTACAGCTCGCACCTCCACGGCGGCACCCGCGCAACCTTGCGCGGATACGGGTCGTTCTCGTCGAAGACAGTCATGTCGAGCCCGCGCGTCCAGGCCGACTGCATCCGCACGAACTCGATGATGTCCGCAAGTCCCGTGCCTGGCAGCTTGGAGTTTGCCCAGTATGGCGCGCCGCTGATGCGCAGCACCTTGCGGCCCTTGCCCGCGAACGCGGCAACGAGATCGAGCAGGTCGCACCCCTCCACGTCCCAGTGCGTGTAGCTGGCGCAGAGGCCCATGCCGACGGAAGCGTCAACCTCGTCCACCGTGCGCCGCAGCTCGCGCGCAAGCTCCATCGCCACCTCGCCGGTCACGTCGAGATACGCCGTGCGGAGCGCGTTCGGCGCACCCGTGAACGCGCTCTTCACGTCCTCGCACGTCACCGTAACCAGTCCGCACTTCGCCGCCACGCGCGCGAGGTGGCGCGGACACGAACATCCGACGAGACCGCGCGCCGACTGCACGTAGTCGTCGTCCATCAGGATGAACTTCGCGCCCGCACGCGCGATGTCGCGCACATTGTCGATGAGCGCCCGGCGCAACTTCGGATCGAGCGGACACACCGCACCTCCCTTCGCCTTCCCTTCAAGAGAGGTGATCTTCGTGCTGTTCTTGAAGAACGGGCGCTCGTTGCCGTAGCCGAACGCGTTGATCCACACGCCCACCGCGAACCCGGCCGCCTCGAAGTGCCGGATCTCGGCGGCGACGTGGTCGAGGATGGGCTTCCGCCGCGCATCCTCCTCGAAGAAGTCCACCACGGATATCCAGACCGCGTCCACGCCCGCCGCCTTCGCGTCGGCGACGTACGTGGCCCTGTTCGCGTCAGACACGTCCGACAGAGGGACCTGGGAATACAGCCCCGCGTCGTATATCCCCGCCGCAACCGTTCCCGCGAACAGCGCCGCGGCGAACGCTGAAATCCAAATACTAACCTTGTTTGTCTTCATGACCTATTCCTTTCTTTCGAACAATGATGAAACCACGGCGTCGCACACCTCGAAACCTCGCTCTGTAAGCGCAAAACGGTCTTCCGGTTCCTCGAGAGCGATTCCCTGCCGCACGAGCGCGCGCAGCTCCTCTCGCCACGCCGCCAGTCTAGGCGCGAGAATAGGCCAGCGCTGCGACACGGCGGCAAGATCGATCCCCTCCGCCATACGCAGCGCGAATAGCGCACGCTCCAGAGCATCCGCCTCAGGCGACAACTCTGCCACGTCGTATGCGCCGTCAGCTTTGCCCGCCGTCCTCCGCAACCCCTCGCGTCCGTGCGCCCCGTCGCCCAGGCCGATGTAGTCGTCGCCGCGCCATACAGACACGTTGTGCCGACATTCGAACCCCGGCTTCGCGAAGTTCGAGACCTCGTACCTCGCAAGGCCGATCTTCGCGAGCGCCGCCCGCGCCACATCGTGCTGCGCGAGCGCCGCGTCGTCGTCCGGCAGCGCGACGCGCCCCTCCGCCACCGCGCGATCAAGCGCCGTTCCGGGCTCGCGGATCAGCGTGTACACGCTCACATGGTCAGGCGCGAGCGCGCACGCCCGCGCAAGGGTCTGTCCCCACGAATCGTCGGACGTACCCGGCCAGCCCGCTATCAGGTCGAAACCGGCGTTGGCGAACCCAGCCGCCCGAATCGCATTGAACGCGGATTCCGCCTGCACGGCGGTGTGCGGACGCCCCATCGCGCGCAGCGCGTCGTCGTCCAGGCTCTGCACGCCCATCGAGATGCGGTTCACGCCCCATTCGCGCAAATCATCCAGCAGACGCGGCGTCACGTCGCACGGATTCAGCTCCACCGTGAACTCCTCGACCTGCCCGAAATTGTCCCGCACGGCCGCACATACGGTCCGCAGGTCGCACAATGCCGGCGTCCCGCCACCGAAATAGACAGTGCGGAAGGACCGCGCTCCCGCGCGGCCGCGGTCGCAACAAGTTGCGACCCTCCCGGTTTTTCGGTCGCGCAGGAGCGCGACCCTCCCTATCTCCCGCGCGATCCGCAACGAGTATTCCGCGCGCGCCGCCTCGGAAACGCCGCTCCGCGAGCAGAGCGCGCAGTAAGCGCACTTGCTCCTGCAGAACGGGAAATGGACGTATATGTTCAGTGTGCCTGTTCCATTTCGGCAAGCAGCTTCTTGAGCGCGCCCGCCTTCTCGCGGGCCTTGGCCGCGCGCTCCATCGCAGAGTTGTCGCCCGCGAACTTCGCGTAGGCGTTGATCACGGTCGGGACGGGCGCCTCTAGCTCGGCGATGGCCTGCTTGAGCTCCGCGATGAGCGGCGCGCACTCGGAGTCGCGCCCGAGCTCGCGCAGCGCCTTCACGCGCCAGTAGTCCATCTCTCCGGCGTGGATCCAGCCCTTGAGCGACTTCTCCAGCTCGGCCTTGTAGCCGGCTTCGTCGCCGAGCGCCTTCTTGCACTGCGCCATGAAGTAGCGGCTCTTCGGCTCCGTGCCCGCGTCGCCGGGACGCCCCGCCTGCAGGTTCGCGGGATACGTGGTCGACTCCTCGAAGTACTTCAGAGCGGTCTTGTAGTCCTTCTTCGCCATCGCCTCCTTGCCGAGTCCGATGCACGCCTCCACGAACGGCGCGAGCAGGCCGTCCGCGCCCTCCCACACGTGGAACCGGCGCGTGGTGAGGATCTCGTGCGCGGGCGCGTACTGCCCCACGGCGTTGTACGTGTAGGCGAGGCGCAGGATGCAGGGATCGTACTTGTTCACGGTGTCGCGGTACTTCAGCATGAGCGCGAGACGCTCCGCCGCGGGGATGTTGAGCTTCTCCGCGAGCTTGCCCGCCTCGTCGAGCGTGCGGAAGTTGCCGGGGTCGGCCTCGAGCGACTTGAGGTAGTACTCGTACGCCTTCCGGCTCGGCACGCCGGACGGCACGCCCGTGTTGGTGAAGTAGGTGCCGGGATGCGACTCCGCGAAGCCGAGGCACCGCAGCGCGAGCGCATGGCGCGGGTCGGCGGCGACGGACTTCAGCCACGCCGCCTTCGCCGCGTCCTTCTGGTCCATGTTCCAGAGTATCTCGCCGAGGTAGTAGAACGTGTTGGCGAGCGCCTTCTTGTCGTCGCAGGGCTGCTCGGCCGCCCACGCGAGGGCGTCCAGCTCCTCCAGACGGCTCGGGAAGCAGTAGTCGGTGGGCATGGCCCCGGCCGCGACAAGCGCGGCCTTCCCGTCCTGGCCCATCTTCGCGAGCGCGTAGGCCTTGCAGTAGCCGAAGAGCGCGTTCTTGTAGCTGTCGCACGCGGCGAGCGTGTCCGCGAGCGGAAGTCGCGGGCCCTCGGTACGGTACGGCTTCTCCACGGCCGCCTTCGCGAGCGCGGCGTCGCAGAGCGCAGCAACCTCCTCCCACGCGCCGATGCCCGCGTAGTCGCACACGCTCTCAAGGAGCTGCTGGGCCTTGAGGCCGCGGTTCTTCTCGGCCTTCGCGAGCGCCTGAGCGGCCGCCTCGGGCGTCGGCCCTCCCGCCGTAGCGAACGACTGCTCGCAGATGCCCCAGTACTCGAGCGGATCTCCCGCAAACGCCTTCTTCTGGTTGTTAGCGGCGAGCTTGCGCCAGTTCTTGCGCTGGTTGTCGTCCGCGTTCGGGTGGTCCTTCAGCTTGCGGTGGAGGTACGCGTGGAGCGTGTGGAACTTCGCCTCCTGCATGCCGAGCGGAAGCGCGCTGTATTCAAGGATGTCGTGCGCCTCGTCGTAGCGTCCCTGAAGGCAGCAGATGCGGACGATCTCGTAGAAGGACTCCTTCTTGTGCGTCGCCCGCCACGTGCAGCGCCAGAAGAGGTCCTCCGCGCGCTTCAGGTTGCCGAGCCCGCGCTCCACGAGCGCTAGGTAGTACTCCGGCGCGGCGTCGAGCGCGCGCGTGTGGTTCTGCGTGGCGCGCTTGACGGCGCGCTCGAGGTAAGGCTTCGCCTCGGCGTAGCACGCGTTCTTCGCGAGGCGCACGCCCATAGCGAGGTTCGCCTTCGTGTAGTCGGGGTCGATCTCCAGCGCGCGCTTGTAGTACGGCACCGGGTCGAGGATGCCGTTCTGGAACTGGTCGAGGCGGAGGCCCACCTCGTACGCGAGCTCCGCGCTCGTGTACTCCTTCGGCTCCTTCGGGTTCGCCACCTTGGGCGGCAACGGGTCGTGCGGGTCGGGCCCGACGGGCGTGTAGGAGAGGAACACCTTGCCCGACGCGTCGGCGATCGTCGCCGTGAACTGCTGGTCCTTCGCCTTCTCGTCGACCGGCACCGTCCTGCACCACGGCGTGTTCGGGTCGATGGCGACGTTGTTTTCGGTAAAGATCACGCGGGAGGGACGCGCTGCTGCGCGTCCATCGGTCGCGCGGCAGCGCGACACTCCCGGGTCTTCCATGCTCAGCGTCACCGTACAGCCCTTCAGCACGCGCGTGGAGTGGAAGCCCACGAGCATCTCGTCCTTCTTCACGCGGTCCACGTTCACCGCGCCGTCGATCGTCACGTTCTTCACGCCGCCGATGCCCTTCACAGGGAACCAGTACTGCTTCACCGTGCGCGTCTCGTACGGCGCGATCCACGAGTAGTCGGGCTGGTTGTCGCTCCAGCAGCCGACCATCAGCTCGAGGTAGGGGCCGTCGTTGTCGGTGAGCACGGTGTCCCACACGTGCGCCTCGGGGAAGTTGCCCCAGAGGAAGAACTTCTTGCCCACGGTGATGTGGCGGTTCGAGACGTGCGCCGTGCCGCACTGCTTCTTGTGGTCGTAGCCGGCGAGCCAGGCGTTGTCTGGGTCCATCGCGAAGATGGAGCGCGACTCGATCGTGAAGTTGCGCCACCACGAGAGGTCCATCATGCCGGAGATGTCGTCGGCGTACTTCGAGCGCTGCGAGGGCAACAGCTCCACCTCCTCCTTGCGCGGGCCGATCGGGAACGAGGTCCAGTAGTTCTTGTGGTGGTCGAACCCGAGGTGGCAGCTCGGCGGGAAGAGGATCTGGTAGTCGTCGCCGCAGTGCACCGAGACGTTCGCCCAGTAGATCATCGACTCGATCCAGG
>CAMPAF010000201.1 GCA_946631535.1 uncultured Verrucomicrobiota bacterium | reverse complement strand
TCGGCGAACGCCCCCGGCGGCGACGAGAAGAACGCCGCCTACCTCGCGAAGTACAGGCCGCTAGTGAAGTGCCTGTAGAGCGGGAGGGCGAGCGTCCCCGCGAGCCGCCATCTGGGCATCCCCAGATACGAGCCCCCTGAGGATGGCGTCGGCTTCCGGCAGGTCGGCGAGGAGGTCGATTCCGTCCACGCGGTATTCGTGCGCACCGGAGGGATGGCGGATCTCGGCAAGGTAGGAGTAGCAGCCGTCGCCGCCCTCGCCGTAGACGATCAGTCCGCCGGCGGTCCCGGGCGTGAGCTTCCTGCCGCCGTCGCGCATGATGCGGAACTGGAGCGGCGTGAGGAAGCCGTCGTGTGGCAGGAAGCGCAACGCGCGGTGCTGTGCGAACACGGCGCCCATCTGCTTGCCCATCCACCACCAACCGAGGGTGATGTTGGCGGGGGCGGACGTGCCGACGATCGTGACGAGCCGCTTCCCCGCTGCACGCGCGGCGGCGGCCTCGCCGCTCGCCGGCGGCGCAACCACCACATCCGCCTCGGCGAGCGTCGGCGCAAGGCCCTGGAAACGACCCTCCAGCGCGCGGCGGAACGGCTCCGCCACAAACACGCCGCGTCCGTCGATGCGACGGCGCCGGGGGAAGAGCCACCAGTCCCAGGAGTTCGCGATCTCCATCCGTCCGGACACAAGCCGCGCCTCCAGCGTGGCGCGGCAGGCGGACGCGACTTCCGGCACGGCGATGTCGGCGAAGCCGATCTCGCGGACATGTCCAAGCGGCTGGTCGCCGACGTCGCGCGTGCCGGAGGCGAGGGCCTTCCCTTCGGCCGTCAGACGCCAGACGAGCCGCGCCGACTTGAGCGGCGCCTCTCCGTAATGCGCGAGGTAGAAGGTCGCCGCAATCCGTTCGCCTGCGGAACGCACGCGGTTCGTGGCAAAATCGGTAAGGAACATTTCATTGGAACCGCGCCTGGGCGCCGTCTTGGAGTCGTAGAGCTTCGGCCCCACGTCTAGCAGCAGGCACGATTCGGAGTTGTATACGGCCACCGATTCGGCGGTGTCGCCGTGCGGCTTGTCGCCCCACATCGGATCGAAGAGGGCCTGCCCGGAATAGTTTTCGCCGTTCGGGCTGCAGGCGTCCTGCAGCGACCAGTAGGAATAGCCGTCGCAGCACGGGTCTAGCCGGGCTGACTCGATGCCGTACTTGCGCCAGGTGCGCTGCATCACGGCCTGGGCGTCCTGGAGGCTGTCGCCCTGTTCGAGCGTCAGGCCGAAACGGCCCAGCCAGGCCTTACGCGCGTCGCGGGACGTGGGCGGCATCCACGCGCCCGTGAAGAGAGGCGCCGTGCGCGAATCGAGCTTGACGCTGAGATTCAGGTACTCGTGGCACACGAACGGGACGTCGGGATTGAGCGAACCGCGCGGCCACACGTTCACGGGCCCGCCCTGGAAGTCGGACATCCCGGGCAGGTTGGCCCTGGTGCTGAACGAGGTGTCCTGCCCCAGCATCAGCCGATCGGGATCGCGCGATTTGACCTCCGCGTACAGGCTCTTGGAGGTGATCTCCCCGAACCACCCCTCGTTGCCGCCGCAGTATATGGCGAAGGACGGATGGCGGCGGTAGTTGAGGTAGAGCTCCTCCGCGTCGCCGAACGGGTCGAACGTCTGCCCGCTCGCCGGAATGTCGTTGTAATACGGCAGTTCAGGCTGGAGCATCAGCCCGATCTCGTCGCACGCGTCGAACAGCTCGGGAGGGCGGCACGCCGAGTGGAACCGGCAGAAGTTGAAGCCTGCGGATCGGATCCGACGCGCGAGCCTGCGGTAGAGGTCCCGGTCTGCCGGAGGCGCGCCCTCGATCGGGTAGAACGC
Source organism: uncultured Verrucomicrobiota bacterium (assembly GCA_946631535.1). The sequence goes on along the minus strand of CAMPAF010000201.1, from coordinate 3,824 downwards.
ATGCCAGCCCGCGCCGCGCATGAAGAACGGTCGGTCGTTGAGGTAGAACTCGCCGCCGCGCACCTCGAACTTCCGCACGCCGAAGCGTTCGCGGCGCGTCTGCACGACGCGTCCGCCCGAGACCAGGTCCACGCGGGCCGTGTAGAGGTTGGGATGTTCCGGCGACCACGGGCGGAAGTCCGCAAGCGGCAGGCGGAGCGTCTGGGGGCCCGGCGCGGCGACGGACGTCTCCGCGCCGCATCCGTCAATTTCGACGCGCAGCGTGAGCGGCGCCGCGCCCGCGAAGTCGCCGTCCATCTCGACGCGCACCTCGGCGGCGCGGCCGTCGAAATCGCCGCGCACCCATGCGTCGTCGATGAACGCGTGCGGGGTCGACTCGAACTCCACGTCGCGCAGGATGCCGCCCCAGCTGTTCATGGCGTTGATGTTGCCCAGGCGCGACGAACCGGCGTTCGACACCGCCGCGACCACGGAGTTCGTCCCGCCGGGCGTCACCATGTCCGTCACCTCGTACTTGACCGTCCCGCAGTACAGCTGCACGTCCGCCGCCGGACGCCCGTTCACCCAGAACCAGCCCTCGGTGCCGACAATCCCCGTCTTGAGCCAGATGCGCCGCCCCTTCCACGCGGCAGGAATGACGACCGCCTTGCGATACCAGCCCTCGCCCCAGAACGCGTTGCGGATCGGCTTCGGCGAGCAGTCCCAGTAGCACACCCACGGACGGCTCATGGCGTTCGTCCCCACGCCCTGCGCTTCCCAACAGCCCGGCACCTGGATCGGACGAACCACGCCTTTCTTCACGCTGTTCCGCCAGCGACGCTCCACTGATAGTCTGGCGAACGCATCGCGGTGGACATTCGGCTTTTCCGTCCAGAAGTCCCAGGTTCCGCGCAGGGAAACCGTATCGGGGTCGTCCGCCGGACGCACCGCCGGGTTCACGACCGCCGGATGCGAGGCGATGCCGGCCCACGAATCCCTCGGCTTGCGTGCCGCCGTCCCTCCGGCGGCATCCGACCAAAGGGCCGTGAGCGCAACTGCGGCCCATGTCATGATAGACGTCTTTCCTGATCTCTTGTAGAGTGGAAACCCACGCATCGGCGTTGCCGCCGATGCGACTTCCCCCTCATCAAACCGCACGTGCGGATTTCCCGGCACGACCTTCTCATTCATAGTTTTCTCCTTATTTTTTCGAGGTCGCTGATAGTTTACCATACGCCGCCCCGCCCTGATGTTCAAGAAGAAGATTGTCGCGGCATTGAGGATTTGCTATCATTTCCGCCGTGGAAAACATTTCTAACGAAAAACATCGAGAAAAGGAATGGCGATTGCTATGAAACTCAAGTTTGCAAACGGTTTGGCCGCGATGGGCCTTGCGGGCTTTTTTGCGCTGTCGGCGGTTGCCGGCAACGAGGCGAATCCTGACGCGGTGGAACTCGCGCCGCTGCCGGTGCCGGTTGAATTCGTCCGCGACATGGACAAGCCCGTCGCGTTCGACGCCACGGCCACCGTGACGGTGGCGTGTCCCAGCCCGGATGCGGCGCCCTGGCTTGCGCGCCACTTCGCCGACTGGTATGGCGCGCAGGCGCCGAAGGTGGCGGCGGGAGGGTCGCGCTCCGTCGCGACCGAGAAGGACGCGCAGCAGCGCGTCCCTCCCGGCGACGAGGCTTATGCGATTTCCGCCGATGCGAGCGGCATCAAGATCGCGGCGCGGTCGCTTGCGGGCGTGCGGTGGGCGGCGTACACGATGCGGCAGCTCGCGATCGCGAAGCGCGGCACGTTCCGCACGGAAGGGCGCATCCTGCCCACGCTGAAGGTGGCGGACCGCCCGCACCTCGCGTTCCGCGCCGTGCATCTGTGCTGGTTCCCGGAGGTGCGTCCCGCGCAGATGGAGCGCGCGATCCGCCTCGCGGCGCTCCTCAAGTTCAACTACGCGATCATCGAGCCGTGGGGCATGTACGCGAGCGCGAAGCATCCGTGGTGGCACTGGCCCAACCCGACGATGACGAAGGAGGAGGTGCGCCGCCTCGTGGCGATCGGACGCGACCTCGGCATCACGCTCATCCCGCAGATCAACGCCTATGGACACGCCACCTCCTCGCGCGGCTGCACGATCAAGCACGCGATGCTCGACCTCCAGCCCGAGTACGAGCCGCTCTTCGAGCCGGGCGGCTGGAACTGGTGCATCTCCAACCCCGAGACGCAGCGCGTGCTGCGCGACTTGATCGCCGAGATGCACGACGACTTCGGGCGTCCGCCGTTCTTCCACCTCGGGTGCGACGAGGCGCAGCCGCCGTCGTGTCCCGACTGCCGCAAGACGCCCTACGCCGAGCTCGTGTGCAAGCACATCACGGGCCTCGCCGAATTCGTGAAGTCGCGCGGCGCGCGCGCGATGATATGGCACGACATGCTCCTCGCGCGCGGCGACCCGCGCTGGAAGGGCTACGTCCACCACGGCACGAAGACCACCGCCACGCTCGCGGACACCCTGCCGAAGGACGTGATCATCTGCGACTGGCAGTACTCCTACGGCAACATGAAGGAGGCGCGCAAGGACTGGCCCACGATGGCGTACTTCAAGGAGAAGGGCTTCCCCGTGGCGGGGTGTCCGTGGATGAACTACAACGCCATGAAGCCGATGGCGGACTACATCTCCAAGATCGGCGGGTTTGGCTTCATCGAGACCACGTGGCACCACCTGCGCGGCAGGGACTGGATCCAGATGTACAAGTTCGCGTCCGCCGCCGCGTGGGGAACGACCGTTCCGCCGCGTCCGCCGATGTACGACACCGCCTTCGGCACGGCCCTGCGCCTCGTGGGGCACGACATGAAGGTGACGGACTACCTCGACACGGGGCATCTGAACTACCAGGTGCCGCCGGGCTGGTGGGTGGATAACAACTAATAGGTGATAGTGAATAGTGAATAGGCGTAGGGGATGGTTGTTGGGTGGCCTCGCAGTCGCGGCGCTTGTGCGGGGCGGCTGGGCGGGGACGCTTGACCTCGCCGTGCGCGGGCGCGCGCCGGAGTACGCGATCGTGCGCGCGGCGGACGCGTCGCCGTCGGTGAAGTACGCGGCCGAGGAGCTGCGCGACTTCACGGAGCGGATGACGGGCGTGCGCCTGCCGATCGTGGAGGTGAGGGAAGCGGTAGGAGCGTCGCTTCCCCGAAAGGCGATCGTGCTGGGGGCGATTCGGGAAGCGACAGGAGTGTCGCTTCCCCGAGGTGAGACAGTTCGGGAAAGCGGCACTCTTGCCGCTTCGGACGACGCCTTCCGCCTCGTGGTGCGCGGAACGCGCCTGCACATCGAGGGCTCGGAGGTGCGCGGCGTCCTGTACGGCGTGTACGAGCTCCTGGAGCGCTACGGCGGCTGCCGCTGGTACGCCTCGTGGCACACCGTCGTGCCCGCGCGCGATTCCTTCTCCGTGCCCGACGACCTCAGCGACGTCCAGAAGCCCGCGTTCCTCTGCCGCGACGTCCACTGGTGGGACTACTTCAAGGGCGACTTCGCTGCGCGCAACCGCGTGAACGGGGGCTCGAACAGGCTGCAGGCGCGCCACGGCGGCAACACGTGGCGCTTCGGCGGCGGCCTCGGCAACTGCCACACGTTCGAGCGGCTTCTGCCGCCGGAGAAGTACTTCGACGAACACCCCGAATACTTCAGCATGGTGAAGGGCAAGCGCCTGAAAGAACGAACGCAGCTCTGCCTCACGAACCCCGACGTCCTGCACCTCGTGACCTCGAACGTGCTCGCGCGCATCCGCAAGGATCCGGGCGCGAAGTTCTACGGCGTGAGCCAGAACGACTGGTACAACTACTGCGAGTGC
>CAMPAF010000200.1 GCA_946631535.1 uncultured Verrucomicrobiota bacterium | reverse complement strand
GCGCGAACTGCGCGACGAATCCAAGCCCTTGGGACAGCTGCGCAAGTGCAAGGGCTTCTCGCCGAACAAGGCGCTCTTCGTGAGGAGCGGACCTGTCTCGGATCGCCCCCCGGCGTACGTGCGGCGCATGAACGAACTGTCCCGCGAGGCCAGAAAGCGCTTCGGGGAGGCCGTCGAGAAGCGCATCGCCACGGCCGGCCGCATTCAGATCTGAACCACACCTCGTCGACCAGGCCCGTCCACCCCTCCTGCGGGCGATTATGTCACCGTTCCCCCCGACGGCAATCCAATCTCGCTATACATTTATGCTTTTGCAAAAAGAGCGATTGTGATATGATTACCCCGCGTTGAAATTTAGTCAGGCAAGGAAAGCGATGAAGACGATGCTGAAGATTTCCTTTTTTGCGGGCATGCTGTTCGTCGGATTGGCCGCGCAGGGCGCAGTCGTGCTGAAGAACGCCGACTGGGCGACGATCGCCGTCGTCACGAACGGCATGTGCGCGGCGCATGACCAGTTCCCCGCCGATACGACGAACTTCACCGTCGAGGCCTGGGTGAAGCCGTCCGCGAACGTCAAGCAGAGCGGCACGTACGGCAACTGGATCTATGCGAACATGGGCGGTGGCAACGGCCGCTTCATATTCCATATTTACGGGGGGCGGCTCTGCTCGTTCCACGCCTCGCCGCGCGACTGGTACGAGGCGACGGGAAGCGCCGGCGTGATCCCGCTCAACGTGTGGACGCACGTGGCGATGGCCCGGACGAAGACGGCCATCAAGTTCTACGTGAACGGCGAATTCGTCTCCGAGACGAACGCCGCGAGCGGAGGAACGTTCCTCGCCGCCCCGCTAAACGGGTCCCAGACGATCGGCAACCAGCATTCGGGCCTGAACAACGGCGAGAATGCCAGCAACGACCATGTGTTCCAGGGGCGCATTTCCGACATGCGCGTGTGGACGGTCGAGCGCACGGAGCAGGAGATCCAGGACAACTACCGCAAGCGGCTGCGCGGCAACGAGGAGCACCTCTTCACCTACGTGCCGTTCACGGACGCGCACGACGGCATGGCGCGAAACTGGGTGGACGGCTACAACCTCATCGTGCCGCCACAGCAGGAGCTGGTGGAGGATACGGAGATTGACGCGCAGTTCACGGAAACGCCCGCCTTGCCGCCGTTCGTCTCCGCGCAAGCCTTCCACTCGACGCACCTGTCCGGCAACGGCCATGCGATCACGGCAGACATTCGCCTCTCATCCGTCGAGTTCACGGTCGAGACGTGGATCCGTCCGGACTGGCATCCTGACACGGGGCCCGTCTACTGGCTGGGGCAGTATCGCAGAAATGATCCCGGGTGGCTGGGCTTTGCCTTTGTGCACGGTTCGCTTAGGCCCGCACTCTTCATCGGAAACTCGTCGGCATCCCGCGCCTACGCGACGGACGGCGGCATCCCGATCCACGAGTGGACGCATGTGGCCATCGCCCGCGACCATGGAACCGTCACCATCTACACGAACGGCCTCCTTGCGGCGACGCGTACCGTCAACAGCGCCAACGCGGAGGCCGCGCCACCGGACGAGCCGCTGACGCTTGCCGTGGCCGCGCCGGATGGCAGTTCGGGCAACGCGCCGTTCGAGGGCTGCTTGCGGGAGTTCCGCATTTGGGGCGCCGTGCGGACGGCGGAGCAGATTTCCGCGAACTTCGCCAAGAAGCTGACCGGCAATGAGGCGGGGTTGCTGGGATACTGGCCGATGGACGAGGGCTACGGCACGAACGTCTTCAATAAGGTGACGGGCGCGGCAGCCGCTATGGACAACGCTTTTACCTGGGCGCCCGACCGCTTTCTGCGGGTGACGGATTCCCGGGCGGGAATCTCGACGGATGCGCGCCTGACCGATGACTTTACGCTTGAGACGTGGATCCGCGTGCCAGCCTTGCCGAAATCGCGTGGCTACATCATGGGCCAGTGGAAGAGCGGATACAACCCTTCGTGGGTGACGCTTTCGTTTGACGGCCAATACGTGCCCGGACTCCGCATCGGTTCAGACGGAGCGACGACGAATACGACACATTTCTTCTCGGCCGGGGCCGTTACGACAAACACGTGGTTCCATCTTGCGGCCACACGCGAGGGATCCTCCGTCAAGGTGTACCGAAACGGCGTCCTAGTCTCCCAGGGCACCTACGCCTGCGACGATGCCATGCCGCCGGTGAACCTCTCCCTTTTCGCGCTCAACAATTCGCTGGGCATGGTGGGCGACACCTGCGAGATGCGCGCATGGAACAGGGCGCGCACGGCGCAGGAGATCGTCCGCGACATGAATCGCCCGTTGATCGGCAACGAGAGCGGGCTGATCGGGTACTGGCCTTGCTCGCAGGCTGCCGGCTCGGCGTCGCTCCAGGACTGGAAGAGCAACAGCGTGCGTGCCCTGTCTGAGTCGCAGTCGCTCCTGCCTGGCGACGGCGTGCCCCGGTTGTCGTGCGATGCGGAGCATGAACTGGCGCCGTCGGGCGACGGCACATGGAGCGGCGTGATGCGCACAGGCGTTGGGATCGACGTGCAGGACTTCACCTTCGAGACGTGGATCTACCCGACGGCGTTCCCCTCCGGAAAATCATCCAACCGCGAATCGCTTCTCTTCAGCCAGTGGAAGAACGGCGGCGACGCACACCGTTTCCTGATCGGACTTTTCTCCGTGAACCACTTCGGCGTGCTGATCGGCGAGAGCGGCTGGCGGATTTCAGCTTCTGGGGTTCCGCTCAACCGCTGGACGCATCTGGCGGCCACGCGCGAGGGTTCGACCTTGCGCCTCTACGTGAACGGAGAACTTGACTCGACGTTCGAGAACTTCTCCACGCTTTCCCCGTGGTCGGAAACGGCACAGCTGAAGTTGACGCTGGGCGGGACCGACGATAAATACCTTGACGACTACTCGCGCACGTTCCACGGTGCGATGCGCGAGGTGCGCGTGTGGAACCGCGCCTGCTCCGCCGAGGAGATCGCGGCCAACTACAGGATCAAGCTGCACGGCACGGAAGCGGGCCTGATCGGCTACTGGCCGCTGACCGAGACGAGCGGCACCGTCCTCACGAACGCGCTGCTTCGCGGTGGCGTGCCTGCGCCAAACGGTTTCATGATCGCAGGCTGGGACTACGTCGATGCGCTCGAGCTCGCCGATCCGCCGCGTGGCACGCTCATCATTTTCCGCTGACGAGTAAAAGAGAAAGGACAACGAGATGAAGAAACTCACGCAGTTTGTCGTTCTGGTGGCAGTTGCCGTATTTTGCGGATGCGCGACGTCTCCGGAATGTCCGGCGAAGTCACCGTCATGTCAGGCCGTCTCAGCGCTGCCGCCGCTGAAGGTGGGCGTGTATGCGGACAAGGGGCCTGGCGGCATTGGAGCGGTGGAGTGGTTCCGTCTGGTCCACGAGTCGCCGGAGATGGAGCTCAAGCTTCTGGACGGGAAGATGGTGCGCGAGGGCGCGCTCGACGGGCTGGACCTGCTCGTCATGCCTGGCGGCTCGAGCATGACCGAGTTCGACACGCTCGGCACGAACGGCGTTGAGCGGATGAAGGCGTTCGTCCGCAACGGCGGCGGCTACGTGGGCACGTGCGCGGGCTGCTGCCTGCTGATGGACGGCCCGAAGAAGCGCGCTCGGATGATGCCGTGGAACTCGACCGGGTCTGAGGGAAATACTATGTTCCCAACCTTCCGTCTCAACGCGAAGGGCGCGGCGGCGCTCGGCCTCAAGGAGGGACAGCACGTGATGCGCTACCACGGCGGACCGTTCCTGTGGCCGACGACGAACGCCATCGCGGACGCGCACATGGAGATCTGGGGCACCTTCGACTCGGAGGCTACGTTCAAGGGGCGCCTTAACCAGAACAAGAAGATGTATGGCGCGGGCGCCATCGTTGGCGGCACCTACGGGAAAGGGCGCGTGTTCGTCACGTCCGCCCACCCCGAGTACTTCAACGGCACGCTCTACATCGTGGAGGCGGCACTCAAGTACGTGACTGGCCGCACGATCACCTTCCCGCCGCGCATGCGCAAGCCGGGCTCGATCTCAGTCGGCTTTCTCGCCAAGGGCATCGGCGGCGTTGAGACGGCAGAGACGGCGATCGCGCTCGCTGACGAGAAAGACTTCGACCTCACGCTCATCGACATGGACGGCATCGCCCAGCGTCGGCTGGACCACATCGACGTGCTGGTGCTGACGAACAACGGCGCGAAGAAGAACGAAAAGCTCGCAAAGGCGATCCGGGAGTTTGCCGCGAACGGCGGCAAGGTGGTGGGCTACGGCGGCGGCGCGGAGGTGCTGCCGCCCGGCGGCGTGAAGTGTCCGTCGCGCGACGGCGTCGTGAAGGCGGTCCGCGAGCTGTTCAAGTGATCGGCCATGCGTGATATCCGCATCATCGCGCTGGACCTCGACGGTACGCTGCTCGACTCCGGCAAGAACCTTTCCGAAGCCAACCGCGCGGCGTTGGCCGCCGCGGCGGAGAAGGGTGTCCACATAGTCCCCACCACAGGGCGCTTCTTCGGCGGCATGCCCGAAAGCGTGCGCGCTCTCCCGTTCGTCCGCTACGCAATAACAGTCAACGGCGCGCAGGTCTACGACAGGGAGACAGACACGGCGATCGTCCGCGAGGAACTTCCGCTTGGCACGGCGCTCGCGGTGATGCGCTACCTGGACGGTTTTGATGTGATCTACGACTGCTACCAGGACAACTGGGGACGCATGACTGCCGCCATGCAGGAAAGGGCGGCGGACTATGCGTCAGACGCGCACTATCTAAAAATGATACGCGAGCTTCGCAAGCCATATCCCGACCTGAAGGCGCATCTCGAGGAAGAAGGGCACGACGTGCAGAAGATCATGCTCTTCGCGCGCGACGTGGCGACCCGCGAGAAGATTGCGGAAGGTCTCAGGGAACGATTCCCGCAGCTGGCCATCACGGCGTCCACATGGAACAACCTGGAACTGAACAGCGCGAACGCCCACAAGGGGCTGGCCCTTCAACGGTTCGCCGCGCATCTGGGGCTGGGACTCGAGAACTGCATGGCGTTCGGAGACGGGGCGAACGACCTGACTATGGTCCGCATGGCGGGGATGGGCGTGGCTATGTCCAACGCCTGCCCGGAGGTGCTGGCGGCGGCCGACCACGTGACGCTCTCCAACGACGAGGACGGCGTGGCCGCCGTGATCAGGAAGATGGTGTTGTTCAAATAAAGGAATACGCATGATGGAACGCAGTGCAATCGGTTTCGGCATCCTGGCGGCAGGCGCATTGGCGGCGCTTGCGGCCGGGGCAGAGGTGAAGAAGGTGGTGATGACGAACGACCTCACGACGTCGTGGGGCCGCGCGGTGACGCCCGAGAACGTGTGGCGCGAGTATCCGCGTCCGCAGCTCGTGCGCGCCGGCTGGACGTGCCTCAACGGCACGTGGGACTACGCGATCACGTCGGCGGTCTCGGACCTGCCGAAGAAGTACGACGGCACGATCCTCGTGCCGTTCGGCGTGGAGACGCCGCTCTCCGGCGTGCGGCGGAAAGTGCTGCCCGAAGACCAGATCTGGTACCGGCGCACGTTCACGGTCCATCCGAAGAAGGGCTTCCGCACGATCCTCAACTTCGAGCGCGTTGACTTCCGCGCGCACGTGTTCGTGAACGGGCAGGAGGCGACCGACGTGCCGCACGAGGGCGGCAACGCGCCGTTCAGCGTGGACGTGACGCCGTACG
>CAMPAF010000199.1 GCA_946631535.1 uncultured Verrucomicrobiota bacterium | reverse complement strand
GGGAGTTTCGAGGCGTACATACGAGACTTCACTTTCGTTTGGCTCATTCCTTTGTAGGATTGGGCTTCTGCGCGTCGGTTGCCCTCCGCGCAGCCAATCTTCCTATCGGCATGTCGTTTTCTTTGCCGTACAGTTTCCTTTCATTCTGTTAGTTCTGCCGAGCTTCGCTTGGTGCACCATCGTCTTATTCCTCGTTAGCGGATGATTATTGTAAGGCCGCCAGGACACGAACTGAGGGAAATCCCGTTGGAATCCGCCCAATCCCAGAACGCCGTCTCAAATCCCGTTGAGACAACTCCAGACGACGACACTGGCGCAACGACCGCCGATGCGCGCCCCGACGTGTCAAAACGCCAATCGAGGGTGGTTTCGGCGCTCGTGCCAACGGCAAGCAACGCCATTGCCGCGCCAAGCGCACAGGAGATTTTCTGTTTGTTTGTCATGATGGAATACTCTTTGCCGAAAACGCGCACATTATACATGACATTCACTCGGGAACACAAGCGAGCAATGCTCGACAGTAATGCTTCAAACAACAAAAGAATCCGTTTCCAAACAACGCGGGATGTGATTTTTTGATTCTTGAATCCCTTGAAATCAACCATGTAGGGATTGCGCCGCGCTTTCGAACATGCTACGCAAGTCCAAAGGCCCGATTGTCCAGGCGATCAAGGAATGCGGCTTCGGCAGCGTCAACCATGCAAAGGCTGTCTTCAGGAAACGCTTCGGCATGACCATGCGCGACTACCGACGCGGCTGCGATCAGCGCATTTCAACGGGGCCGTAGAGCCCGCAGGGGATGAGTTCGTCATTTGCGGAATAACCGTTGGAGAGTTTACTGAAGCTCCAGAAACCCTCTGCATTGTTGTGCGGACCGGGCTTGTAGGTGAGGCAACTCTGCGTGTGGCGTTTCTCCGGCGGCAGGAGGCAATCGCCGATCAGGCGGTTGCGCCACGTGTTGACCACGCGTACCTCCAGCATGTTGTTCCCCTCCAGCTGCGCCACAGCGGGCACGCGCACTCGATAGGGGTAACACCACGCGACACCGCAGTCGACGCCGTTCACGAACACCTCCGCCACGCCCCCCGCCACGCGTCCGAGGAACAGCGTGCGGTCGCCTTCGACGGCCGGCAGCGTGAAGTTCGCTCGGTAGACGGCCGTGCCGGAGAAGAAGCGGATCTCGGGGTCGTCGGATTTCGTCCAGTCGCCCAGCCGGTCATACGCGCGTCCGCCGATGTCGATCTTCCACCGCGCGTTCGTAAGCGACACCGTCTTCAGGCGTTTCGGCCAGTCGCTGGCCGGCGCCGGGTCGGCGGCGGCGGCTTGGGGCGGACGGAACACGACGAACACGCTGCCATCGCGCGAGAAGCGGAACGGGATGCGGATGCGGCCGTCCGGCAGTGTCTCGGCGTTCGTGACCTTGCGGCGCGTACCCGTGACGGGATCCCAGAACTCTGGCACCTTCCCCTTCACGCGGAATGTGAGGCGTCCGTGTCCCGTCCCGCCCGCCGGCGCCACGAAGTAGATGTCCGTGCCGTCCGCCGTGCGGCGGTGGATCACGTCGTTGAAGTCGCCCTCGAAGTCGGGCGGCGGCAGCTTCGGCCAGGTGACCGAATCGCCGGACGCGTCCACGAACACGGGGTAGTCCCCCTTCCGCTTCTCCAGCGTCTCGTCGTTCAGGATGTCGTAGTTGTAGCCGCGCGGGATGGCGACGCGCGCCCCTTCCCACGGCACGTCGCGCCAGCGTCCCCAGTGCTGGTACGGCGTGTGCCCCGCGTAGATGGCGATGTCCGTCACGGGTTCGCCCGCCTGGAGCATCACCTGGCAGCGCGCGAGGTAGAAGATGAACGCGTGCGCCTGCGGGAACCAGGTCACGTTGCGGTTGATGTGCGTGCCGGCGAAGTATTCGATGCCAGGCTTGCCGAAGGACTTCGGCGAAGCGGTGAACGTGTGCCACACGACGTGGTTGACGCCGTCCACGAACATGTCGTCCGCCGTGCGCTTGAGCCGCTCCGGCCACATCGAGTAGTGGGCGTCCATGAGCGTGAACGCCTCCGCCGACGCGCGCCGGAGACCGTAGATGTGCGCCGCGTTGGCGGCGGGGCGGTTGAACGCGAGGTCGGAGTGGTGCGCGGGGGCGATGGGCCAGTTCTCTCCCTGCGGCATGTCGTTCACCCCGAGGAAGGCGAACTGGTCGGCCTCGCGGAACACGCTCGGGTCGCGGTTCCACGGTCCGCCGCACTCCGAGTAGAGCTTCACGCCGCGCGCGTGGGCGAGACGGCGCACCGTGCCGTAGAAGCGGTCGCGGAAGAGGTCGTTGCGCACGTGGCGGTAGTCGGCGAGCAGGCCGGGGCGCGTTCCCGCGCGCGTGAAGCCGGCGAGGGCGGGGAGGTCGGGCAGCAGGTCGTAGCCGGCGCGCGCGCGGAAGGCGTCCGCGAAATCGCCCGTCCACGTGGGGATCGCCCCTTCCCAGCTCACGGAGTAGACGTGCGTGAACGTGGTGCCAACAAGCGGGCCGAGCGCGTCGAAGAGCGGCCCCGCGATGCGGTTGAAGTGCCGCTCCACGGCGGCCGCGTCGATCACGTCGACGTCATGCTCGCGCTTGGGGATCGCACAGTACCCGAAACGGAGCGTGTGCCACTCGCCGTCCGATCCGCCGTTACGGCCGCGCAGGAGCGCGGCCCTCCCCGGGTCGCCCTGATGCCAGTCGAGCGTCGGCACCGAGGCCGCAAGCGGGTCCTTCGACCACCGGTTCACCACGCCGCCCGCGTTGCGCCAGCCAGACTTGACGCTCGTGCCCTTCGCCACGCGCACGGCAAACGTGGCGATGTCGTGGTAGTATTTGAAATCGGCCGGGACATCCTCTGCGTCCACACCCACCACGAGGCGCTTGGGGCCGTCCTCGCCAGTGAGCCACGGCCCCTTCAGCGAACCGCCGCAGTCGCTCAGGTTCATAGTGAACTCGAGGCCGAGCCTCGCACATTCCTTCACCGAATAGACGACGAGACGGCGCCACTCGTCGCCGCCGAACGGCATTTTCGGCTCCGGCTTCCACACGACCTTGTCGTAGCCGCGCGGATCCAGCAGCAGGATGCCGCCGAAACCGGCCTTTTTCATCGCCTCGAGATCGGCAGTCGCCGTCTCCTCGTCGACGTTCCCGTTCACCCAGTACCAGTAGCACCACGGACGCGCCGCCTGGTGGGGCGCGCGGAAGGCGTCATACAGCGAATCCCCGTACAGAGACGTGGCGACACACAACATCACCAACAACGAAAATAGACATTTGCGGACAATCATGCGGCCATTATATCATATCCCCGGGTCCTCAAAATTTCGACGGAACCCGGCGCGGCCTTTTCTCACCTTCGGACATTTCCCCATTTGTCCACGCTCTTCACCACGAAAACGGGAGGAACGCGCTTGTCGCGTCCGCCGTCCGACGCGGTCGCGCGGCAGCGCGACCCTCCCAGATTGAGCGAGGTGGCCACGGTTGAAGCGATCTGCTTGCCGTCCTTGAAGACGCGGTAGTAGACGTGTTCCGGATCTTCGCACGGCGCCCAGCCCAGCCGTCCGTTGACGATCCTGATCTTCGTTATCGCTGAAGGTTGCCGGTCCACGTAGTCGGTGGTGAGGAACGTGAGCGAGCGCGCGGGCACCGAAACCACCACTTCACCCTTCATGGCCGAGACGGTGCCTTTCATGGGCTGCAGGTCGTTGAAAGGATTCAAAGGCGGACGTTCCGAGTCGTATTCGTAGACGCGGAGCGGCTTCTCCAGCGGGTGCCGCACGACGAGCGTCACCTTCTTCGCCTCGCCCCAGTTGACGAGCGCGAACGACGCGGAGCCGTCCGGGTTCGTCACGCCGCCCGCGCGCAGGGTGTCGTCGTCCGTCGTGTGCGGCAGCACGCGCGCGCCCTTGCGGAACAGCTTCACGAGGTAGCCCATCGTGTAGAGATCGGGGTACGACGAATAGTCGCGCTCTTCGTCGCACCAGCGGAACACGCCGTTCTTGTTGTAGCGCACGTCGAGTCCGAACCCGGAGAAGCGCGCCACATCGTAGCGGGCCTTCTCCTCGGGCGTGTCGCCGTCCTCGCGAAGGAAGGGATCGGGGTAGTCGACCATTGTCCACGAGACCGCCGAGACCGCGCCCGCGTTGAGCGCGGCAAGCCCCATCTCGGCTCGGGAGATGGCCGCGCGGCGGGAGAACTCGCTGCCGGGATGACGGAAGGCGTCGTGTCCGTCGTCGCGCATACGTCCCTTCCCGTAAGGCGTGATCTTGCCCGTGAAGCCGAACTCGCCGAGGGAAAGGCGCTTCTCCTTGCGCAAGGCCTTGCTGACGAGATTGGTCAGTGCCGCAGAGAGATTTGCGTAGAGCGCGGGATCGCCCGGCTGGAGGTTCCGCTCGTAGCAGTGCCAGCAGTAGGTGTCCGTCTGCTCGTTGATGTTCGTGATGGCCCAGTCGATGTCGGACATGCGGGAGTATCCCGACGAGTCGGGCGTCTGCAGGCCGATGTCGAGACCGTGGCGCAGGAAGGCCCTGTGCATTTCGCGGTTAAACTCGGCGTAGAGATCCAGGTGCTTGCCGAACCAGGCGTAGGTGGGGCCCACCGACAGTTCGTTCGAGAGGCAGTAGTAGCGGATCTTCGTGCACTTACGCTCCTTCACGAGGTACTCCAGGCGCGTGGCGACGGCCTCGCAGTAGTTCGTGGCGTCGAAGTCCTCCGTGATGACGGGCATGCGCCCGGGCACGACGTAGAGCGTCGTGCCCGCACGGCGGAAGGTCGCGTCGTAGTAGTCGGCGAAACGGTCCATCGCCTCGCGCGTCCAGTCCCAGTAGCCGGCGAACACGCGCGCGTAGGTGGGGGATATCTCGCGGAACGTCTTCAGCACGCGCTGGTCGCGGAACTCCTCGGACATGAGCGGCGTCATCGTGGCCTCGGAATTGTGGAATCCGAACCCGCCCCACAGCCAGCGCTGGGCGGGCTTGTCGAAGACGACATGGCTCTCCGCCGCACCTGCCGACAGCGCCGCCACGTACCCTACGACAACCGCAATCAGCTTCTTCATTTCACCTTTCACCATCCAATCACTCTCGCCTTGTCTCCTTCGCACGATCCTCGAGGTCGCGCAGATCAAGCGACTGGACTCCCTCGACGGCATTCTTGCGATCGCCCGGTTCCTGGCGTGTTCCATCCGTGTAGCCGCGCCCGAGCACCGCCGTTACCATTACCGAGTTCACCTCCACGAAAGGCACGGCGATCTCGCCTACGCTCCAATTGCCGTTAGTCTGCGCCTGCCCGCGCCAGGTCCGGTTGAAGTTGTCGGCAACCTCCTTGGCGTCCGTGTACGTAAGCTCGAACATGCGCGAATCTATGCGGTCACCCTCCGCCGCGGCGGCACGCGGCATCCACGCGCACGCAATGAGCGCCGCCGCACACACAACACCTTTATGTCCAAACATGACCATGCCACACTTCTTCATTGCTTATCACGAACGCCGGCACCCGCCGGAACAAATCGCATTATAGCATAAATCATTCCCGTCGGAACGCGCCCCCAAGGCATGAGTTGCGCACAGGCGGAAGAATATGGTAGAATTGCGACATCTCAGAAAAATGGCACAAAAGGAGCACGTTGACATGAAGGATTTTCGCATTTTGGCGGTCTTGGGGATGGCCTTGGCTACCGCCTGGACGGCGTTCGGTTCGGCGGCGGACAACCCCATGCTGCGCATCATGCCGCTCGGCGACTCGATCACGCACGGGTCGCAGTCCGTGCG
>CAMPAF010000198.1 GCA_946631535.1 uncultured Verrucomicrobiota bacterium | reverse complement strand
CCAGCACGGTGGAGCCGCAAAAGTCCTGAATGTAGGGCAATGCTTCCGTCAGGACGGCGGCCTTCTGCATCGCCAAGTCAATTTTTTCCATGGAAGTTGGGATTATACCATATTTTGCGGTCCCACGGGGAAGAAATCGCCGGAAGCGCGATTTTGTCAGCGGCGACCAGCCGCAGATCTATACGGAAGCGACGGCAAGACGTAGCGCACCGTCACACTCTTCGCCGCCGCCTCGTTGGCGGCGCGGCACGCGTCGCGTAAGGTTTCGCCCTCCGCAAGCCGCACGGCGAGGGCGGCATTGAACGTGTCGCCCGCGCCGGTGGAATCCACCGCCTCCCCGCACGGGACCGCAGGAACCACCTCGCCCGTCGAACGGATGCGGCACCCCTTCGCGCCAAGCGTCTCCACCACCTCGCACCGCACGTCCCCCAGCCCCGCAGTCTCGAACTCGTTTGGCGTGAAGAGGTACACTCGGCGCTTCAGCGCATCGGGTAGCGGACGCGACGGCGCGGGGTTGAATATCACTTTCACCCCGTTCTCCTCCGCTATCTCCGACGCGCGCAGGTTTACCTCCTCTGGGACCTCGTTGTTCAGCAGCAGGAAATCCGCCGCGGCGATCTCGTCCTTGAAGCCGGAATCGACGTCCGCCCCGTCGAGCTCTGCGCCGCGCGCCACGGTGACGCGCGTCTCGCCCGTGCCGTCCGTCAGGATCGCCGCGCAGGCGGTCGGCAAGTCCGAGGGCTCGGAACAATAGACGACGGGCCTTATGCCCTCATTCTCGCAGAAGGCGCTCACGGCAAGCGAATCGGACTCGCTGCCGACCTTGCCGAGGAACGCCACGCGCGCGCCCTGACGCGCCGCAGCAACCGCCTGGTTGAAGCCCTTCCCGCCCCATTCCTCGTGGAAGCGTTCGGCGTGTATCGTCTCGCCGCCCGAATGGAAATGCGGCACGTCGAAGAACATCGACCTGCCCACAAGCCCGATCACTGCGATCCGCGCCATGTTCCCCCTCCTACAGGTTTCTGACGCGCCCGAAGAACCGCTCCTCGAGCGCGACGTTCTTCGCTGTACCGCCATCGACGTTGCCGCTCGCGTAGATCGGCGGCTTCACGCCGCGCGCCTCGGCCTTCCTGGCGCCATCGATGAGGAACGAGTTGAGGATGAAGAGCGAGGCGTAGGTGGAGAGTCCGCCCATCTTCGCATCGCCAACGCCGATCGCGGCGTCGCCGTACGGCACCTTGCAGTCGATGGCGATGTCGGCCTCGTCCAGCAGCGTCGCGCCGTGCGCGCGGTAGGACGAAGAGGAGATGGCGACCGTCGTCACGCCAGCCGCCTTCGCCGCGCGCAGCATCTCCACTGGCGCTGCGTTCTTGCCGCTAGCGGAGATGACGACGAAAAGGTCGCCCGTCTTCACGCCCTGGCGGCGATACGCCTCGGCGGCGATCCCGGACATCTTCTCCATGCGGCTCGACTTTGCCGCGCCATTGTGGAGCATGAGATCCTCGTCCAGCACGGGAGAGACACACGCCAGCCCTCCCGCGCGGTAGAAGGCGTCGAGCGCCGCGAGGTGAGAGTGCCCGCAGCCGAACACGTGCACAAGCCCGTCGCGGCAGATGACGTCGGCCACCATGTCCGCGGCCCGCGCCATCGCCCCCGCCTCCTCGCGCTCTATCCGAGCCAGAAGCTCCGTTATCGCATCAAGATACTCTTTCAATATACACCCTTCACTGTCATTGGCAAAAGTTACTTGTGGTCGCAAAGGAACTGCGCAGAGGCGGCGAGGTCGCACATGACGCGGCGCCAACTCTCTGCAGTGCGCGGGAGGGTGGGCCGCATCTCGGCGAGCGGACGGTGGAGGCTCCGCTCGCGGTAGCGGTCCTGGTTGAGCGGCGGAATGGGCGACTTGTCGCCAGCCGCCGCGCGTTCCACGAGCATGTTCGCAAGATCCGTCATCGCCGGCACGGCCCACCAGCGCGCGACCTCGTACTGGTGCGAACGGCAGTAGCCGCATGACGCGTTGTCGTAGAGCACGTGCTCGAAGTCGGGGTTGCGGATCTTCTCGACGGCGTCGAGGCGCAGGTACGATTCGTAGAGCGAGTAGTCCGTGTGGAGCGCGAGAAGGTCGGCGAAGGCGCGTCCGAGGGCGACGTAGGCGTCGGCGGCGTTTTGGACGTCGGTGGCGGACGCGCAGCAGCGCGTCCCTCCCGGTTCGGACGCGCAGCAGCGCGTCCCTCCCTTCCAGCTGTGGTAGGAGGCGAGGAGCTTGATGCGAGCGGCGGAGATGAGGCGGTCGGCGGCCGTGCGCGCGAGGTCCACGGCGTCGCGGCGGACAAAGTCCCCTTCCCAGTCTAGCGCGGCGAGCGCGTCGAACAGGCGCGGCGTGCAGGCGAGTTCGGCGGGGAACGGCTTCTTCCAGGCGGCTGGGTCGTTGCGCTTCGGACAACCGTCCACGGCGTCCGTGATGCCGCCTCCGCCCCAGCCGAGCAGGCGCGAAAGCGGGATCACGTCCTTCCAGCAAGCCGCGAAGGCGTCCGCCTGCTTGCCGTAGCGGTCGCGGCAGAACTCCGCGAGGAGCGCATCGACGTCCATCTTGTCCGCGCGCCAGGCGTTGGCCGTGAAGTAGCGGAGCAGGAGAATGTCGGTGTGCGAGGACTCCGGCCAGAAGATGTACCCCTTGCAGAACGGGTCGTTCTGGATCGCGCGCTGGCGCTCGAGGATGAGCGGATAGTTCGCGCGGACGTCGAGCGCCTTCTCGTAGGCGATGAAGAGACCGAACGTGTAGGGGAACTTGCCGATCACGTCCCAGCGCGTGAAGTTGTTCGCGCCCTTGATCTGGTTGCCGAGCAGGTCGTTGCTCACGGCGTCCACCTCGTAGTCCCACACGATGGTGGACTTGGGGTCGAGCTCCTTGAGAAGCGCGGAGACCTCTTCCGGATGCCAGGTGAGGTAGAAGTCCCATCCGGCGAGGAGGATGCGGCTGTCGGGGTAGTGTGACTTCGCCTTCGCGATCAGGCGTTTCAGCACGTCGATCTTCAGCTGGAGGTTCGCCGCGCGGTCCTTGTAGCAGAGGCGCTCGCCGAGTCCGATGGTGTGGAGGAGGTCGGGCTTGCCATAGGCGGCGATCGAGGCCTCGGTGAGCTTCCAGTAGGCGTCGAGCCACTTGTCCTTGCGCACGTCCCACACGCGGTCCGTGGGGTGCCCGTAGCATCCGCCCTCCTGCGGGAGGAAGTCCGGCTTCACGGTGTCGAGGAACTGGTACGGCGTGCGGGAGTACCAGTGGCTCATCGTGCCGAAGTCCTCGGGCACCATCAGGCCGCGGTCGAAGGCGTAGTCGAGCACCGACTTGCGCAGGAGGCCGCGGAACTGGAGCGACCAGAAGAGCGAGCGGTTGTTGTAACCGGGCATCGCCTCGGGGAGCGGCTTCGCGGGGTCGGGGTAGTCCACCACGTCCGGATACGCCTTCTGGAACGCGTCGTCCATGCCGATGCGCGGCATGATAAGGTTGAGGCGACGCTTGACGCACCAGTCGATCTCGCGCTTCCAGTCCTCGAGGCCCCAGTGCTCGGCCTGGAAGCGCGTGAGGCCTCGGTGCGCGAAGTAGCGGAGGCCCCGGAACTCGAATGAGGAATGCTCAAGCACGTCGAGCCCCGCGATGTCCGGCGCAGGCCCCTTCGGCACCACGTCGCCATCCCAGAACCAACGGCAGCCGCCGCGCCGTTCGAGGAAGTCGTAGACGGCATAGAGCGCGCTGCGCCCGTTGACGGCGGCGAGCTCCAGTCCCTTCGCGTCCGACTTCATCCGATAGGCGTCATACCCGTCCTTCGTCGGCGGCAACGCGGCGAATCGGATCGCCTTCGGTTCCGTCACCGCCGGAACAATCGCCAGTTTCTCGCCGCAGATATCCTGCCAATAGCGCGCCAGCTCCTGCGCGGCGATCCGGTGCGCCTTCTCGCCGCACGCGGGCGGCAGCACGATTTGCATGGCCTGAATCCTTTCGACGAAGAAAAGACTCGCGAAAAGGGCTAAGAGCATTTTACTTTTCATATCAGTTCCTTGTATTTCCAAAATGCGTGAAATGCACGAGAACCGCACCTTTGGACACGAGGACGTACTCCCCGTTACGTTTGGCATAATGCGGTTCGCTGTACTCGATCGTCACTTGAATATCGCCGATCCTGCCTTGGCACACGAAGAACCGGTTGCTGCCGCCGAGATCCGGGTCGTCGCCCGGAACCGCAACGCCATGATTCCTCCGCGCAAACATTTTTCTTAAATAATCGGAGGTGCCCGGAACCTTCACGCCGGCTTCTGTCTCGATTCGTTTCAGCACGGCCGTCGCCGCGGTCTTGAGTTCCTCATTGGAGACGTCTCCGTCAAACACCCGGCGCAACTTTGCCTCAAACAGCCGGCTTGGACGTCCTGGCATGCCCGTGAAAAGCAACTGGCGCTCGCTCAATCCCTCCACAGGCTTCGCCAGCTTGACCCATGAGTGTGGCAAAGGACGTTTTTCGTCGGTTTGCACGCAATTGAAATCCACGTCAAACAGGCGCTTCAACGCCGAACTAAGCCCTTGGCTCTGCGTTGCGCGGAAAGGTTCGTCGCGTCGTTCCGCCTCGCGGGAAATCACATTGAGATGCAAGTCGGTCACAAGCGGCCCGCTCTTTTTTCGAATTGCGGAACTGACCATTATCATGACGCGCACGCCATTCGTCGTGTTCCCGATCAACCACTGGGACTTGATGTCTTTCGGCGTCTGTAGAGTATCCTTGAACTTGACGTTGAAGTCCCGTTCCAGCCGTTCTCTAAGGGATTTGGCACGCTGCGTGTATTCGTCAAAACGGTCTCCCTGAACGTGCGCGCTCGCAGAAACTGAAGCGATCCGCTTGGTCTCCGTCAGCTGGAGTTCGACTGTCTCGAAGCCGAACCATTCGTTTGTCACAACCGCGACAAAAGGCCTGTTTCCTGTGGGATAACCGGGCGTAAAGGCCCGAAGTTGCGTGCACGACCCGTTCCAAACATCCCCCCACTTGAGATTGTTCGGCAGAGGAATGTCTTTTGCCCACGCGGCAACGGCAGAGATCGTCAGAAGGACGATTCCCCACCTTCTGAAAGAATGCGTCGATGTGTTCGCCATCGAGGCTTGTCCTTTCTGCCGTTGATTTAACATGCCGGTCCCTTCTTCTTTGAGTCAAACAGTCTCTCCAGCTCGTCCAGCGACTTGCCTTTCGTCTCGGGGATGAAGCAGGCCGTGACGAAGTAGAGGACGCCGTTCGCGGCGAAGAAGAAGAACATCGACGACCAGCCCCACGCCTCGACCCACGGACGGAACGTGGAGGCGAGCCCGCACGCGGCGAGCTGGTTCAGGAAGAGCGCGATCGCCATGCCGTTCGCGCGGATGCGCGAGGGCATGAGCTCGGAGAGGACGAGCCACACGCAGATGCCGGGCCCGAGCGCGTAGAACACCTGCATGAAGAAGAACGCGAAGAGCGTGAGCAGTCCCGTGAAGTTGTTCGCCTGCACGCCGAAGCGCTCGATCGCGAGAAACACGCTGCCGATGGCCGCAAGCCCGAGCGTCATGCCGCCCGTGCCCACCTTCAGGAGCCACGTGCGCCCCTTCCTGTCGATGAGCGCGGCGGCGACGAGCGTCACGAGCATGTTCGTGAGCTTCACCGCGAGCTGTCCCCAGTTGGCGAAGATACCGTCGAAGCCCGCCTGGTGCAGGATCGACACGAGATAGCTCGTGAACGAGCTCATGCCCGTCGTCTTGTTGAAGGTCAGCACG
>CAMPAF010000197.1 GCA_946631535.1 uncultured Verrucomicrobiota bacterium | reverse complement strand
AACCTCAAGGACCTGGGCGGCAACTTCATCCGCGGCAGCCACTACGCGCAGTGCGAGGCGTTCCTCGACCTCTGCGACGAGCTGGGAGTGCTTGTGTGGGAGGAGTCGCTGGGCTGGGGCAACAAGCCCAAGCAGCTGAAGGATCCTGAGTTCTGCGGCCTGCAGGAGGAGGAGACGCGCCTCATGGTGCGCAACTCCATCAACCACCCGTGCGTGATCGTGAGCGCGTTCCTGAACGAGCCGGACTCAGACCAGCCGGTGTGCAAGACGCTCGTAGACCGTCTCATCGACACGATCCGAGCCGAGGACTCCGGACACCTCGTCACTTTCGCCTGCCACCGCAACCTGAAGGACATCTGCCACGTGAACACGGACATCATCGCCTACAACACCTATCCGTGCTGGTATTCGTGGGAGATGGACAACGGCTCGGCGGAGGAGATGCGCCGCAACATCCGCGCGTGCCACGAGGAGATCGTGGCCTACTTCCGCAACCGCTACAAGGACAACCGTCCAATCATCGTGAGCGAGACGGGAGTGAAGGCGGACTACGGCGTGCGCGACCCGCGCGGCAAGGCGCAGTACACCGAGGACCATCAGGCCGAGTACGAGCGGATCATGCTGGAGGAGATGTTCGCGATGAAGGACATCGCCGGCGTCGCCATCTGGCAGTTCACGGACTGCAAGACCTACACGCGCACGCGTGGCGCGCGCAACCGTTCCTACGGCGTGAACACGGGCGGACTCTACGACCTATACCGCCGCCCGAAGCTCGTGGTCGACGAGGTCCGCACCCTCTACAAGGCCAAGAGCGAATCGGACTAATCCTTGAGCAGGCGGATTTCGTCGGGGGCGAGAGTCAGGGAATGGGGGCCGCTCTTGCGGAAGAGCGTCACTTCCTGCTTGAGCGCGGTGGAGTTTACGAGAACCACGGCCCTGCGGCCGTCGAGCGACTCGTATGCTGCGTGGAACACGCACGGCGCATCGCGGTCGTTGAAGCTCTGCGTCCCGCAGACGAGGCGCGGCGGCTTGACCTGGCGTCCGAAGGCGAGCCACTCGCGGCCTTCGCCGTGGTAGAGCGCCACCCACTTCTTCATGAAGTCGTCGTATGCCGAGCGTCCGGAAAGCAATAGCGGCTTGGCGGTGCCGTCTCCGGCGACGGCCTCCAGCTTCATGCCGTCGACCCAAGCGGTCGCCTCGCCGTCTATGTGGATCATGATGCGGATCATCTCGGAACCGGCCGGGAGGGTGAAGTCCTTCGCGACGAGCCGCCAGCCGTCCTCGGGCTTCGGGAAGGGGAGCGAGCCGCCGCCGAGCCCCTTGAGGCCGGGTGCGAAGATGCCGAAGCGGATCGAGTTGCCGCGCGCCATCTTGCCGGTCTTCATCCACGCGGAGAGGCGGTACTTCGCGCCCACGCGGAACGCCGCCATGTCGTCGGTGGACACGTTCTGCGACACCTGGACCGTCTCCTTTGCGCCGGTCTCCAGGCGTAGGCTGGACGCGCCGTCCTTCTTCTCGCTGCGGTCGACGAACCATCGTCCGTTCCAGACAGCGCCATTGTAGCCGTTCAGGCGATCCCAGCTGGCGAACCCCGCGTCGTCCTTGTTCGCCATCTCGAAGTCGCCGTTGGAGAGCGCGGTCAGGTTCGCGTGCAGGTCGCGCTTGGCAGGCGAGAGATGCGGAATCTGTCCGTCGGCCGCCTCGTGCGCCTGCCATACGCGGTTGCCGCGACGGGGGTTGGACTGGAAGCACGGCACGAACTCGTGGTAGAGGTAGTTGAAGACGCTGGCCCACTCGTGCTTGATCTCGCAGTCGCGGTAGTCCTGTATGCCGACTAGGTGGTTGAAGTGCTCGTTCGGCTCCTCGAAGCAGACGATGGAGTCGGGCTCGACCTTCTTCATCGTCTCGGCCATCGTGACCAGCTGCTCGCGGAAGCAGTCGGTCTTCCACTTGCCCTCCCCCGGGGGATGGGGATGGTTCTTCGCCCAGCAGGGCGGGAAGGCGCCGCCGACCACCTGGTCGACCTGGATCATCTCGCAGCCGAGCTTCACGAGCGGTAGGCACACCTCGTCGTTCCACCAGCGGATTGTCCACGGGTCGCCGCCGCACATGCAGGTGCAGTTGCCGCCGCGCAGCCAGGATGGAGTGCGGATGTACATCAGGCCGTTGCGGTTGTGGATCGCATGGGGGCGGGCGTAGGAGTCGAACCGCGCGCGGTCGTCCCACAGGAAAGAGCCGTCCGGCTGCTTGGAATAGAGGAGCGTCCAGTGGTAGCCGCTCGGCCACGGGAAGGCGTGTCCGCCGAGCTTGCGCATGTCGCGTACGAGCGATTCGAAGGTGGCGTCGTCTGGATAGACGGGATAGTAGTCGGGCGTGACCCAGTAGCCGCGCTTCTCCCAGCCCCAGTAGGCCATGACGAGCGGGGCGGAGACGAACTCCTTGAGCCAGTAGTCCTTCATCCATGCGCGGATGTCTTCGGTGCGGCCTAGCCAGTCGCGTCCGAAGCGCACCATCGCGGGAGCGTCCTTCATCCAGGCGGGGAGGTCGGCGCGGAACTTGAGAGGAGTCGCGCACCACGGCTGGCGGAGCGCCCATGCCTTGTAGATGTCTGCCGCGTCGTGCCAGTCGGCGAGCGAGCCGTCGGAGCCCTCGAAGGCGGCGGTTACGACGTCGTAGGACTGCTCGTCGCTCTTGGCGAAGCCGATGCGCTTGACGGCGAACATGAGCGCGTTGCGGGCGCGTTCGACGGAAAGGTGCTTTGTGTGGCCCTGCGCGTCCTCGGCGGCCATGTAGAATCCGCCACGGTCGTCGTAGAGGCAGGAGAACTGGGCCACGAGGTTGCCGGGCTCGCGTCCGCTCGTTGCCCAGCCGGGCTTGTTGGCGCCGGGGTTGCGGATTATGCCGCCCTTGGCCATGCCGAGGACGCAGGCGTCGTCGGCGCCTGATGTGCCGAGCTGCGTGGCGAGAGGAATGCGCGGGTAGCTGGTGTCGGTGACGGCCCATCCGTCTCGCGCCGCCGTCTTGATGCGCCAGCGGATCTTGGTCTCGCCGGCTGGGGCGCGCACGGTGCAGACGACCTTCTCCACGGGACCGTTTGCAAACGCGTATACGAGGCGTGCGCCGTCGGCGAGCCGCTCGGCCGAGAATGTCGTGGCGTCGGCGGACGAGACATAGGCGATGTTCGTGTAGCAGTCCGACCGGCAGAGGCAGAGCGAGAAGAGCGGGGCGTGGCTGTTGATCGCGCCCAGCTCCTGTCCGCGGGCGGATACGACGCGCGCGACGGAGCCCTTTGCCTGCTCGTCGAACGAGACGGCGAGCGAGGAACTCTTGACGCCGACCGCGAGAGCCTCGCAGCCGATGGCGGCCGCGACGGCGGCGGAGTAGAGAAGTGTGGCATTCATGCGGACGATTATACCACAATATCGCCGTACATGAGCCGCGAATTATGGTATACTTACGCCGTAGGAGGACTATGGCGTAAAAAAGCGGATATGTTTCGCATTTTCTGTAGCGGCCTTGGGGGCGCAGACGGCGTTCGGCGGCCGGACGTTCTACATTTCGCCCACCAGCCAGGGGACGTTGCCGACGGGGTGGAACAAGTGCCCGTTCGTCATCTCGAAAAGCCAGCCCAAGCTATTCACCGACCTGGTCGACAGCGAGGGGAACGCCACCGATGTCAAGCTGTTCCTCATGATTCCCGCCACCGCCAATTATCCCAACTCGACTCGGCCGTTCACGGGAGATCAGCGCGAACTACCGCACCGTAACGGGACTCGCGAACGCCGTGTGGGGGTCGGGGACTGCCGTGATGGCGCCGGTCGGCGACGCGTTCGATGCGGCGAAGTACGTCGCGGACTTCTATTCAAGCGACCTCTATCACGCGGGCGGAAAGTATGGCTACGAGCTCGTGGCGATGGTGCTCTATAATACCATCTACGGAACGTTCGTGGACGAGGACGTCACCTACGCGCAGGCGGTGGCATCCAACTGGACATCGCTCACGGAGTCCGAGTGGAACCGCCTGGCGCAACTCGCGCGCGGCACCCGCACCGGAACGA
Source organism: uncultured Verrucomicrobiota bacterium (assembly GCA_946631535.1). The sequence continues at coordinate 1,733 of CAMPAF010000197.1, read as the reverse complement.
TGGTCATTTTCCGATAATATCATGCAGATACGAGCAGCTTTCTGCATATAAAAATCTACTTTATGTGCAGATTCGGCTTGCGTATCTGCATATGCTTTAGTATGATATGTGCAGAAAAAGCTCAAGCCAGGAATTGCGATGCACATTTTTGACTATACCTTTCTCAAGGATGACCTGTTGCCGGCACAACTCGTTTCGCTGGCATCGAACATCTCCATGTTGAAAGTGATGTCCGCTGTGCGGAAACAAGAGAACGAATCGGCTTTTGCGAAACTTGAGGAGACGGCAAAGATCGAATCAATCAAGGCATCAAATGCGATTGAGGGAATCGTCACGACCGACCAGCGTATCCGTGCCCTCGTCGGAGGCAGTGCTCCGCTTAACCACACCGAGGCTGAGATTGCCGGGTACCGTGATGTGCTCAATGAAGTGCATACGAACTTCTCCGTACACGATTTCAGGGAAAGCGACATCTGCGCGTTTCATGCGCAGATGATGCGTCTGGCGGCTCCGGCGTCCGACGGCTCGTACAAGACAGACGATAACGTCATCGCGGAGCGCATGTCCGATGGGCGCCGGATCGTCCGTTTCAGCCCCACGTCCGCTGTCGATACACCGGAGGAGATGCAGCAGCTTGTGCTGGCGTATGCCCAGGCGCGGGACGATGCGGCCATTAACATGCTTCTGCTCATCCCGTGTGTCATCCTCGACTTCCTCTGCGTCCATCCGTTTGCCGACGGCAACGGGCGCCTGAGCCGACTGCTGACACTTCTTCTTCTGTACCGTAACGGTTTTGACGCGGGCAAGTACATCTCGTTCGAGGGGGTGGTCAACACCCGGAAGGCGGAATACTACGCCGCGCTCAAGGAATCGTCGGAGGGGTGGAGCGAGAACCGTCCGCGCTATTTCCCGTTCATGGTCGATTTTCTCACGACGCTGTATGTCTGTTACAGCGAACTGGACAAGCGCTTTGCGTCGGTGAACGCCGCGAAGGCCACGAAGAAGTCGCGCATCGAATCGACCGTGTTGAACGCGTTCACGCCGCTTTCAAAGGCCGACATCTGCGGCATTTTGCCGGATGTCAGCCCTACGACCGTGGAGGCCGTGCTGGGTGAGATGGTGCGGGGTGGACGTGTACGCAGGCTGGGGGCCGGGCGCGCCTCCAAATACATTCGGGCGTGAGGAAAAATCCAGTTGATGAAATGCCGTTGACAACGAAAAGGAGATCGGAGGAAGCATGAAGACTACAACATTGTGTGCCGTGATGGCCGTTACCGCAATGACGTTGGCGGTGAACGCCGCCTTCCTGCCCTCGGGACGGATGGCGCTCGGCGCGAACTACTGGGCGAGCCACGCCGCCACCGAGATGTGGCGCAAGTGGGACGCGAAGGCCGTGGACGAGGACCTGCGCGTCCTCGCCGCGAACGGCTTCCGCGTCCTGCGCGTGTTCCCCAACTGGGCGGACTTCCAGCCCATCCACGCCTGCTACCTGAGCGCCGACAGGTTCGACCAGGTGAACGAGACGCGGATGTTCGACTCGGAGGAACCACTCCCCGACACGCCCTGTGGCCGCGCGGGCGTGGACGAGCGCATGGTGGAGCATTTCGAGGAGTTCTGCGACCTCGCCGAGAAGCACGGCATCCGCCTCATCGTGCCGCTCCTCACCGGGCAGATGACCTTCCGCAACTACATCCCGCCGGCGCTCGCGAACCGCAACCCGTTCAGCGACCCGT
>CAMPAF010000196.1 GCA_946631535.1 uncultured Verrucomicrobiota bacterium | reverse complement strand
CCACGTACAACTTCATCCCGGAGGACTACGTGGCGATCTGCCGTCTCGCGAAGGAGGGGCGCTTCGCGGAGGCTGCGCCCATCCAGGAGCGCGCCAACCACCTCACGTACTTCTTCTCTAAGTACCCCAACTTCTCCTACCGCAAGGCCGGCATGCGCGTCTTGGGCTACGACTGCGGTTTTGCGCGCTCGCCGTTCGGCCAGCCGATCTCCGAGGCCGACTACGAGGCGTTCGCCGCCGCGCTGAAGCCTCTGCTCGGCTGACGGCAAGGGTTACGTCTGGACAGGCGACTGGACGCCCGTCGATTAGGCTGTCCGGCCCCTGTCACTTGTAGCGTACGCGCGGGTCGGCGCCGATGCGCCGAGGCTCAAGCTGTCGCCGTTGCGCCGGTTTCTTGTCTTCGCGGCCGATGTGCGAATACGACTTCCTGTCGCCAACCAGGATCGTGCGGGGAAAGCCGTTGCGCAGCAGGATCGTCATGACGCGGCTGGGCATGCGCATGTCGCCCTGGCCGTCAGGATAGTGGACGTTGATCGTGTCCGTGCGCGTGAAGCCAGTGTCGCGCAGAAGCCCCGGCAGGTCCTCGGGCTCCACGAAGCGGCCGCGGAACGTCACTCCGCCGTCCGCCGTGATGGCGATGTCCGGATGCTTGGCGTCCGTGACGTGACGTTCGGTGGCGCAGCCGCAGAGGAGCAGCGCCGCGCAGGCGATGTGGCATATGGTCAGACATTTCATGGCAGGCGGCATTATACCATTTTCTTGCGGATTATTCCTCAAGCAGGACGCGGAAGCCGACGTCGTAGACCTTCTGCCAGGGGAGGTAGTAGAACTTGAAGGAGCTGGTGGCGTCCTTCGGGCGGGAGGCGAAGCTTCCGCCGCGCGCGACGGCGAGGCCGTTCGTGGTGGTGGATGTCCATTCGGCCGCGTTGCCGTGCATGTCGTAGAGTCCCCAGCGGTTGGGCAGCGCGCGGCCAGTGAAGTTGAGCGTGAACCAGTCGTCCTCCCAGCGTTCCTCGTGGAGCGGATAGTTCTGCTCGGGGCGGTAGGGGCGGCGCGTCTGGACGCAGGCGGCGGCGTCCCACTTCGAGTAGATGAAGCGGCGGGTGCGGTCGGCGAGGTTGGCGTATTTGCCGAAGTCGTCGTCGAGCCCGCCCCAGGGGAATGGCGTGCCTGTGCCGGAACGCGCGGCCCATTCCCACTGCTCCTCGGTTGGTAGGGTGGCGCGGACGCCGCATGTGGAAGATAGCCATGCGCAAAAGGCGAGCGCGCGATCGCGCGTGACGCGCACGACGGGCTGGCGGCGATGGTTGCCGATGTGGCCGGGCATCACCTGGTCGAAGCCCCACTGATCTTGCGCGCGGGAATCGTGCGCGGGGTCGAAGGCGTGGTACTGCACGTTGTCCACCTCCATCTCCGAGAGCCAGAACGGGCGCTCGATGCGGACGACGCGCGGCGCCTCGTCGGGGCAGCCGTTCGTGCAGCCCATGATGTAGGTGCCGGCCGGGATGCGGCGGAAGGTCATTGATGCGCCGCGGCCGAGCTCCAGCGTGCGCACCGTCACGGGGGCGACCTCGTCGATGGCGCCGAGCTGGGCGCGGGCGGATTGGAGCGCGTTCATGGGCCATGGGTGGATATGGCCGAACACAGTTCGGCCATCAGGACTGGCTGGCGCTGCCTTGGGAACAGGAGAAGGGGGAATGGGCGGTAGCTGGCCGCGGGAGGAGAGGAGGTCGGAGTAGCGGTCGTAGTCGGCTTCGGGGTCGTCTGCAAGGTCGGCGTAGGTGCGGTTGAGCGCCTTGCGGCGGGCAATCTGGTCGTTGCAGCCCTGGACGAAGCGGTCGGTCTTGAAGGGCGCAGGCGACCACTTGCCGTAGAAGGGGCAGTTGAGGTCGATCCAGGTGTAGAGCTGCCGCCACCCGGTTTCTGAGAGGCGCGCGCCGTGGTGGCCTTTCTTCAGCATCTGCACGAGCGGCGAGGTGGAAGCGTGGAATTCCATCGGGTCGAGCAGCTGGAGGTCGGACTCGGCGCCGCCGCGCCGGATGAAGGGATGTAGGAAGCGGTATGCGGCTTCAGGGCAGGCGGTGAAGACGGATTGGAGCGCGCGGTGGTCCTTAAGGTTCTTAAGGTCGTTAGGGGCGGTCCCGGCGTGGCATGAGGCGCAGGAGGCGACGAGGTGGGGGAACATCTCGGTGGCGAAGCCCCATGGGCGCGGACCGTCGGCGTCGGGCGGACGGATCTTCTGGATGGGGCGCTTGTCGGCGAGCGTGCGGGAGGTGGTGATCGAGGAGCGGTTGTCCTCGTGGCAGCCGGTGCAGCTGACGCGTTCGCCGGGCATGCCGACGGTCCAGGAGCGCATGAGCTGCACGGCCGCGCCGTCGGCGTCGAGCGGCTGGAAGGAGACTGGCGTGTTGGCGGGCATCTCGAAGCAGACGGATCCGTCGGCCTCCACGTCCACCGTGCCGAGCACGCGCTTCACGTCCCAACCAGACTCCACCTTGTCGAGGCCCATCGAGACGTGTCCGCCAGTCTTGTGGTAGCAGAAGTGGTATGCGAAGACGCGCAGCTGCTTGACGGTGCCGCGAGGCACGCCCTTGAGGCCGGGGCCGCTGTGGATGTCGGCGATGTGGACCGTGCATGCTTTCGCGCCCTTGACGCGGCGGTCGGCGATGACGGGCGGGCGCGTGCGCGGCGCGAGGAGGATCGGCTCGAAGAGCGCGCCGCCGGGCACCTCCGCTAGAAGGATCATGTTGTCGAAGGTGTCGACGAGGTAGATACCGAAGAGTCCGGCCTCGGTGCACCTGGCGCTCGCGAGGAAGTAGTTGCCGCCGAGCGGCCACGGGTGGGAGAAGTAGGGCTTGCCGCGCGCGAGCTGGTTGTCGACCTGCAGGTCGCACACGTCGCCCTCCACCGGCTGTCCGCGGCCTGGGAACTCGTGGACGAATCCGGTCTCGTTGGCTGGGAGAGTCTTGGCGGGGATGCGGAGCGTGTGGAGGGGTGGCCCCCACTCGCGGCCGGGCGGGTCGAATACGAGCGGATACCTGCGCGCGAGAGTGGGATCGAGCAGGAGCATGCGGCCATGCTCCGCGCGGCCGTGGTGGCCGCCGGCCATGAGGACGATCTTGTGCGGGTCGTCAGGGACGGAGCGCGCGCCGCAGAAGAAGGTAGGAAAATAGGAGCCGCTGCCCCAGAGGGCGAGCTGGCCGACGCCGTCGGGGTTCATCGTCATCAGCTCGCGGGAGAAGTAGTGCTGGAGGTCCGAGTATTCCCAGCGGGTGTATGCGACGCGGCCGTCGTTGAGGACGGTTGGCGTGTAGTCGCTGTCCTGCTCGAAGGTGAGCTGGATGGTCTCGCCCGTCTTGCGGTCCATGCGGTAGATGACGCACATGGGGAAGTTGCCGTCCTCGCATGGCAGGAACTGGTATGCGCCCGTGCCCATGAGGAGTATCTGGTCGCGGTTCGGCAGGTAGCAGCCGTCCCACCACTGGATGTCGTAGTGCCCGTCTTCTGGGGAAACGAGGGTCGGCCGTGGAGCGGCCGACGGCAAGGCCGGAATCTCGTAGACGCCGAGCAGGTTGTTCGTGCCGCGGTAGCTGGTGAAGAGGATGCGTGAGGCGTCGAAGTCGAGGTCGAGGTCGCGGACGATGGAGGTGTCCGGCGGGCGGTAGAGGGTGGCGATGGATGGCGTGCCGCGCAGGCCGGAGATGACGGCGATGTCGTTAGTGAAGCCGGTGCGGTCGAGGTCCATGTGGTTGTGCGCGTTGAGCCCGAGGAGACCGAGCTTGCGGGAGAAGGCGCGCTTGGTGTAGGGAAAGTCCGAGCCGCCTGGCTTGTCGGCCCGCGGCCAGACGGGGTTGGCGAAGTTGCGCCGTACGCAGAGGATGCGGTCTGGGTCGAGGAGCGGGTTGGCGAGAAGGGCGGCGCGGAAGCCGCGCACGAGGGCGGCGGCCTCTTCGGCGGCGGGGTCGGTGGCGTCGGCGAGGCGCGCGACCGCCCATTCCTTGCGAGCGGCGAGGGCCTTGACGGCGGCGCGGTGCGTGGTGGCGTCGTAGGAAGGGTTCTTCGAGAGGTCGTCTACGGCGAGGTTGGCGGCGACGGCGTCGAAGCGCAGGGCGTCGTCGCGCAGCTGCCGCGCCTCTTCGGTGGAGAGGGCGGCGGCTGCGGCGGCAAGCATGGCCGCACATGAGAGGACCGTACGCTTCATGGGCGTGACGCTAGTGCAGTTCCTTCACGAAGATGTTGCGGAACTCGACTGGGTCTCCGTGGCACTGGAGCTCGAAGCGGTCGACTGCCGGAATGCCCTTCTGGGGGTCGCGGTAGTTCTGGTAGACGATGTTGTCCACCACCTTGACGCCGTTTAGCCACACGGAGACGCGGTCGCCCACGATGCGCATCCGGCAGGTGTTCCAGTCGCCGATCGGGTTGTCGGCGCATTCTGTGGCGGCGAAGAGCTCGTTCGGGTTGTTCCAGATGCAGCCGGAGCCGAGCCCGTTCCACATGTTGGGGTCCCAGATCTGCACCTGCGGCATGCCGCGCAGGTAGAAGCCGGAGTCGCCGTACACGCGCAGGAGGCGCCAGTCGGCGTAGATCTCCACGTCGCCGTAGTCCTTGAGGGCGGCGATTGAGTAGCCTCCCTCGAGGCCGTCGAAGAAGAGCGCGCCGTCGCGCACGTGCCAGTGGGCCTTCATGAGCTCGTCGGCCTTTGCCTGGAGTTCCTTTATCTTCTCGGGCTTCATCTCGCGGCGGACGAACGGGTCGTTGAACTTCTCCTCGCGCGAGCATCCGCGCCATCCGGAGAGGTCCTTCCCGTTGAAGAGCGAGGTGAACCCTTCCGGCGCCTTCGCGAGACCGTCGGCGGCGATGGAGTAGTCCTCGCCCACGAACTTGATGCGCACGTTGCGCGCGCCTGGGCGGAGCCACTTGCGCCAGTTGCGGCCGGGGACGAAGCGCTTCTGCTTCTTCAGCACGCCGTCCTCGACCACGGCGACGGAATCCTTGAGCTGGCGGATCTCGGTGAACAGCCACCGCTGGAAGCTCTTGCGGCTGTCCGTGAACGGCTCGTTCGAAGGCTGCTCGTAGCGGATGATGTACCAGTCGCTCGGCGCGTCGGGGGCTACGTGCCGTCCGTCGAGGTAGGTGAAGCCCTCGGCGTCGGTCTTCGGCCCATTGCCGCACAGGCAGCTGCAGCAGCCGCCGAAGAAGACGGTTCCAAGGACAAGGATGGGAATGATCTTTTTCATTTTTTCTCTCCAATGGACTTACAACAATCACTAATCACTGACCACTAAACGCCCAGCTTCCAGCCGTTGTGGTATTCGCTCGCGTAGCACTTTGCCATCGCCTCGGCGGCGTGCGGGCCTGTGAAGACTTCCTTGATGGGATCCCAGCCGATGCTCTTGATGCGCAGCTGGATGCAGGCGTTCGCCATGTGCGCCATGGAGATGGTGCGGTGCCCCACCGCGCAAGGCGCGCAGCACTGGCGCTCCTGCAGGATGCCGTCGATGAAGTCGGCCTCGTGCCAGTGGTCGTCCTGCGGCTTGTAGATGAACGTGTCCGTCTTCTTGAAGTCCTTCCAGGAGAAGTTCTTCAGCTCGTCGGGCACCACCACCTTGCCGGACTTCACGCCGATGTCGCCTTTCTCCGTGTGCCACACGGTCTGGCGCGGGATGCCGTGCTCTTTGTCGATCTGCACCACGTTGATGCGCACGCCGTTGGCGTAGACGAAGTCGAATGAGAACGTCTTCGCCCAGCTGAACACCTTGCGCTGGTCGTCGGGGAGGAGGTCGCTCTTCACGTTCTCCACGCGGATGGGGCC
>CAMPAF010000195.1 GCA_946631535.1 uncultured Verrucomicrobiota bacterium | reverse complement strand
CCCTTGCGGTTCGCGGCGATCGGCATGCCGGCGAGCTTGCTCGTGGAGACGCCCACAGGGTCGGACTTCGTCCGCTTGCGGGAGAACCCGCAGAATATCCAGTCGCCCTTCTCGCCGATGAACCGCACGCCGCACGGGTACTTGCGCGTGGAGCCGAGCTTGACGACCGCGCCAGAGGCGTACGTCCACGTGATGTCGCACTCGCCGTGCACGTCCCACAGCTTGCGCCCCTTCGGGTACTCGCATGTGCCCTCCACCGACACGGGGCCGCCCAGCTCCTCGCAGAGGCCGCGCTGCGCGGAGTCGAGATGGTGCGCACCCCAGTTGGCGATCATGCCCATGTCGTACGCCTGGATCGTCATCCAGCCGCCGCGCGCGAAATTCACCTTGCCGGCGTCTTTCCCCACGCCGCGCTGGTGGCTGCGGAGGCGCGAATACGGCGCCTCGGGCGCACAGCCCTGCCACATGTTCCAGTCGAAGTCGCTGGGCACGGGTTCTTCCGTGGGCAGGTCGTACTCCTTCGGGTCGTCGGGCAGGCCCACCTCTACGCGCACGACCTTGCCGATGCGGCCCTCTCGCACGCACTCGACGGCGTGGATGAAATTCTCCTCCGTCCGCTCCTGCGTGCCGGTGCGGAGGATGCGCCCGTACTTCTTCGCTGCGTCCACGATCGCGCGTCCCTCGCCGATAGTCATCGCCATCGGCTTCTGGAGGAACACGTCCTTGCCGGCACGACACGCCTCGATGGCCATCTGCGCGTGCCAGTGGTCCGGCACGGCGATCAGCACGCCGTCGACTGCGGGATCTGCAAGGAGGCGACGGTAGTCCTGATAGCAGCGCGCGTCGGCCACGAGGTCGCGTCCCTGCATCTTCTCTCCCGCGAGCTGGCGCTTCAGGTGCTGGATGCGCACGAGGTCTACGTCCGACAGCGCGATGAACTCGCAGAACGCGCTTCCGCCGTTCTTCAGGCACGACGGCACGTTGTAGGCGTTGGCGATCCGACCGCACCCGATCACGCCGAGCGCAAGCTTCTTCGACGGAGCCTCTGCGCCCAGCACGCGCGCGGGCACGAAGACGGGCGCCGCGCCTGCCGCCACTATTCCCGCAAGCCCGGTTGCCGAGCTACGGCAGAACTCTCGCCGCGTGACATTCTTTCTCGTGTCCATGTTCTTGTCCTCGCTTTCCTGGTTTGATGAATGTGGCCTCACTTCAACCTCGTCGTCTTGCGGCAAGGTTCGAGCGTCACCGTCCAGCGCTCGGGCCGGATAGGGAAGATGTACTGCGCCTCCGGCTTGGGTCCGCACGAGGCACCGCCGAGCCCGACCTGGCGCAGATCGAGGTTGAGGCACGTCTCCGCGCGCGGCGGCTTCTCGTTCCAGATGCGCTCCTGCCTGTCGCGGTGACGCGCGAACTCAAGGTCCTCGCAGCCGTAGTGGAGCGCCTGCACAAAGAGAGGCTCGCTCCCCTTCGCGCGCACGCCGTCGCCCGCCTCGTCCGCGAACGCCGCCCAGCGCACGTCGCACTTGTAGCCGTTGTCCTGCGGACGGCAGTACGCCACGTACTGCCCCGTCACGGTGGACTGCCACCGCCCGACGAACGCCCCAGAGCAGCGGTCCACGTAGTTCTCGTGCGGACCGCGCCCGTACCACTCCATCCGCTCCAGGCGCGGGTCTAGCATCAGCGAAAGCCCGAGCCGCGGCAGCGCAGACGGCATCTTGCCGAACGGCGTCACGTCGTTGCGGATCTCCAGCGAGCCGTCGGGGGCGAAGACGTACTCGGCTACGTGCCTGAAGCCGGCAGACTTCGCGCCGTTCACCTCCACCGTGGCGCGGACCGCAGTCCGCCCGTCGACGGTCGCGGGCTTCAGCTCGCGCACGTGGTAGCGCAGCTGCGTGAGGCCCGAGTCGTAGAACGCCTTGCGCATCCACTTGTCGTTGTCGGTGAACGCCCTCATGCATGTGAGGCGCGGTCCGCGCACTATGCCGTCGGCGCTGTCCGCGAGCACCGTCTTGCCGTTCATGGAGAGGAAGGAGAGCGTGCCCGTCGCCCGGCTGAAGCGCGCGATCGTCGGCCCCGCGGTCACGACAAAGCCGTCGCCTGAAGGCTTGACCGCAACGCGCTCCTGCGCGTCCGCCGCGGCCGCGCAGGAGCGCGGCCCTCCCGTGCCCAGCGCCAGCTGGTCGTGCGCGACAAGATGTCCCTTCTTCGCCCAGAGCGTGTCCGCCTTGAGGTGGAACGAGACGTTGAGGAAATACTCGGCCTCGGGCTTCATGTTCACTTTCGGCAAAGCGACATCGACCCGTTTCCTCGTGAGCGGCGGCACCGACGGCAGGTCGAGCGCGCCGTGCGCCACCGCTACGCCGTCCTCCAGCAGCTCCCAGCGCGACTCGAACGCGCCGGACGGCGTGAACGAGAAGCGGTTCCACAGCACGACGGGCAAGGTTTTTCCGTCACGGACGCGCAGGAGCGCGTCACTCCCAGCATCGCCATCCGGCCACGACACCACGAGGTTACGGTGGACGTGCTTCACCTCGGCGAGCTTCGGCGTCTCGTTCCTCTCGGCGTCGATGACGCCGTTCACGCAGAAGTTGCCGTCGTTCTCCTCGTCGTGGTCGCCGCCGTATGCGAGATAGCGCATGCGCTTTCCGTCCGGGCCCACGCGGTCGGTCTCCTTCCAGACGGCCTGGTCGACCCAGTCCCAGATGCAGCCGCCCGTGAGCGACGGTGAGGCGTAGAACTCGTCCCAGTATTCCTTGAACGTGCCGAGCGCGTTGCCCATGCTGTGCGCGTACTCGAAGAAGAAGCTGCACTTCGAGCGCAGGCCGCGCCCGTGCACGGCCGCTATCGTCGGATAGCCGGGGCCGTCCACGGAATAGCGCTCGCAGTCCTGGCGGTAGACGATCGGACGCGTGTCGTCGAGCTTGAGGCATTCCTCGTTGATGATGTCGAAGGTCGGGCCCTGCCCGGCCTCGTTGCCCCAGCTCCACGTGAACACGCACGGCAGGTTCCGCCAGTTGATCACCATGTCGCGGCACCGGTCAACGTGCGCCTGCGTCCAGCTCGGCGGCGAGGCGAGCGACTTCACGCCGTAGCGCATCCCGTGGCTCTCCACGTTCGCCTCCAGCTGCACGTATAGGCCGTAGCGCGCGCAGAGGTGGTAGAAGTACGGATCGTTCGGATAGTGGCTGGTGCGGACCGTGTCGATGTTGTTCTGCTTCATGAGCGTCACGTCGCGCAGCATCTCCTCGCGCGAGACGGAGCGTCCGTTCTCCGGCGAGGCGTCGTGGCGGTTCACGCCCTTGAACTTCACCTGCTTCCCGTTCACGTGGATCGAGCCGTCCGGCATGATCTCCGTCTTCATGAACCCCACCTTGCAGGAGCGGATGTCGTCGCCCGCCTGCAGGACGAGCGTGTAGAGGTACGGATCCTCGGCCGACCAGAGGCGAGGCGAAGAAAGGTGAAGGGTGAATGTCGAAAGTCGTCCCGATTGTCGGCTGTCGTCTGTCGATTGTCCAATGAGATTCGTCACCACCTTGAAGTCCGCGTCGTATAGCGTGGCCGTAACGGGAGGGACGCGCTCCTGCGCGTCCGCGCCCAAATTGCGCAGCTCCACCGAAAGGTCCACGTCCACCGACGAGAAGTCGGCGGCGAACTTAGGCTTCCAGAAGAAGTCGCGGATCTCCACGGGCGGCGGCGAGAAGAGCATCACGTGGCGGTAGATGCCCGAGTAGCGGAAGAAGTCCTGGTCCTCCAGGAACGCGCCGTCGCTCCAGCGGTAGACCTCCACCGCGAGCAGGTTCTCGCCGGGCTTGAGATACTTCGTGACGTTGAACTCGTGTGCCGTGCAGCTGTCCTCGGAGAAGCCGACCTTCCTGCCGTTCACCCACACGTAGTATGCGGAATAGACGCCCTCGAAACGCAGGAACACTGGCCGCCCCTTCCACGAGTCCGGCACCGTGAACGTGGTGCGGTAGGACGAGACCGGGTTGTAGTCCTTGTCCACGTCAGGCGGCGTGTCTGGGTGCGGATAGACTATGTTGCGGTAGATCGGGACGCCGAACCCCTGCAGCTCGACGCAGCTCGGCACCTTAATCGTGTACCACGCGGAGTCGTCGAAGTCTGGGCGGAAGAAGTCGAGCGGACGCTGCCCGGGCGCGCCGCACCAGTTGTACTTCCACTGGCCGTCCAGCGACTTCACGTATGGCGTTTCGGGAAGGTCGTGCGTGAGCGCGTCCTTCACGGACGCGAGCGGGAACGAGTATGCGCGCGCAGGCTCCACGTTCACGTAGTTGACGAACTCGTTCGCCCATTCGGGCGCCTTGTCCTTCTCGCGCTTCGCCTTCACGGCGGCGAGCGTCGCCTCGCGCACGTCGGCCCACTGCGGACCGTGGTCGATGCGCAGGTCCTTCCACTCGAAGCGCCCTGCCGATGCCGGGATCGGCTTCAGAAAGTTGTCGATGAAGTGCCGCAGCGCAGCCTGCGTGCCCGCCACGTCGGAACCGTGGATGCCGATGATGCCGTTGCGCAGGCCGATCGTCCATGCCCCCTTCGCCGCCCACGGCTCGGTGGCGACGAAGAAGTCGCCCGCGAACGCCGGCGCGTAGCCCAGCACCTCCACCTGCACGCCCGTCACGCGCTTCACCTCTGCGGCGAGCTCGCGCATCATCGCCCTCGTGGCGGGCGTCTCGTCCGGGCCGTTGTGGACGCGGAACGGACGCGGGTCGTTGCGTTCGATCGTGAAAACCTCTGCCGCCGCGCCCGTCGCCAGGAACAGCGCGGCTGTAACCAGAATGCCGGAATGTCTCATGCCGCCATTATACCACACTCCGCCCTCCACGGCGTGCGTCAGAAAAGCGGATCCTGGGAGAGTACCGGCGCGTCGGGGACGATGTCCTCGGGCACGGGTTCGAGGACTTCCTCTGCGGTGGCCATGTCGGCCTCAGCGGTCTCCGCGTCGGTCGCGCCGACGTCGCGCTGGTTCTGCGGACGGTCCCCGAACCGAGTCGCCTCCTTGTAGAAGTTGAGGTCGACCTCTCCGGTCTCGCCGTTGCGGTGCTTCGCCACGTCGACGATCGCCAGCAGCTCGTTCTCGTGCCAGCGTGCGGTCTTGGAGCGGCACGGGCGGCGCAGCAGAAACACGACGTCGGCGTCCTGCTCGATGGCGCCGGAGTCGCGCAGGTCCGAAAGCTTCGGTATCTCGTCCTTGTCGTTGCGCTGCTCGTTGCCGCGCGAGAGCTGGGAGAGGACGATCACAGGCACCTTGAGTTCCTTCGCCATGGCCTTTATCTGGCCGGAGATGCGGCTCGTCTCGAGCTGGCGGCCCTGCTTTGCGTACTCGCGGCAGTTGGCGAGCTGGAGGTAGTCGATCACTATCAGCTCGATGCCGTGCATGCGCTTCATCCGGCGCGCGCGTGCGCGCATGTCCGCAACGTCGATCGCGCTCGTGTCGTCAATGTAGATGGGCGCCGTGCGCAGCGCGTTCGCCGCCGTCATGAGGCGCTTGCTCGCCTCGATGCGCTCGTCCTTGTGCATCATGCCGCGCTGCAGGCGCCACGTGTTGACCGCAGCGCGCCCAGCGAGCATGCGGTTCGCGAGCGCTTCCGTGCTCATTTCAAGCGAGAAGATCAGCACCGGATGCTGCTTGCCGCCGTCGCACTTCGTGGGCATGCCGTTGATGTCCTGGCCCATGGCGACACACTCGGCGATGTTCATCGCGAGCGAGGTCTTACCCACGGAGGGACGAGCGGCCACCACGATCATGTCGCCCGGCTTCAGGCCGAGCAGCTTCTCGTCGAGGTGCTTGAAGCCGGTGGAGAGGCCGTCGAACTGCCCCGCGCCGCCGTCGAAGAGGCGG
>CAMPAF010000194.1 GCA_946631535.1 uncultured Verrucomicrobiota bacterium | reverse complement strand
CCAGGGCTGGAAGATCGAGGAGTACGACCAGCAGCCGGGCGAAGAGGCGGGCCTGAAGGACGTCTATTTCCGCATTGAGGGGCCGTACGCCTACGGCACGATGAAGGCCGAGCGCGGCATCCACCGCCTTGTGCGCATCTCGCCGTTCGACGCGAACAAGCGCCGCCAGACGTCCTTCGCGTCAGTCGAGACCGTGGCCGAGATCACCGAGGGCATCGACGTTGAGATCAAGGACGAGGACCTGCGCGTCGACACCTACCGCTCCGGCGGCGCTGGCGGTCAGCACGTGAACAAGACGGACTCGGCCGTGCGCCTCACGCACCTGCCAACTGGCATCGTGGTTGCCTGCCAGAAGGAACGCTCGCAGCACATGAACAAGGAAAAAGCCATGAACATGCTGCGCGCCCAGCTCTACGAGTACTACGAGGACCAGAAGAAGGCCGAGATGGACCGCTTCTACGGCGCGAAGTCCGCCAACGGCTGGGGCAGCCAGATCCGCTCATACGTCTTCTGCCCGTACACGATGGTGAAGGACCTTCGCACGGAGTACGAGACGAGCGACGTCGACGCCGTCATGGACGGCCACATCCAGCCTTTCATCGAAGCCTGGCTCCAGCAGCAGGCAGCAAAGAAGAGCTAACATTGGAATTCAGGTCTGACCTGTTTTCCAATGTGTCAGCTGGCGGAGGGCGGTGCCGGGGTGGGCGGCGCGCATGAGTGTTTCGCCGATGAGGAAACCGCTTGCGCCGGCGGCAATGAGCGAAGTGATGTCGGCGGCGGTGCGGATGCCGCTTTCGGCGATCTTGACCAAGCCTTGGGGAAGGCGCCGGATAAGGTCAGCCGTGATGGCGGGATCCGTATGGAACGTCTTGAGGTCGCGGCAGTTGACGCCGATGATGCGAGCGCCGGATTCGATGGCGATGCGTGCCTCCTTCTCCGTGTGAGTCTCGACTAGCGCCTGCAGCCCGTAACCGTGCGCGCATGCGAGCAGTTCTTCGAGCGAAAGGTCGAAAGACTCCATCGCGGCGACGATGAGCAGCACGGCGTCGGCGCCGGCCGCGCGCGCGGCGGCGATCTGGTAGGGGGTCGTCACGAAGTCCTTGTAGAGGATCGGGATGGGCGTCGCCGCGCGGATCTGGCGGATGTAGTCCTCGTTGCCGAGGAACTTGTGCGGCTCGCATAGGACGGATAGCGCCGCCGCGCCTGCTTCGACAAGTTCGGCGGCCAGTTCCGACGGACGGAAGTCCTCGCGGATGAGCCCCTTCGACGGCGAAGCCTTCTTCAGTTCCGCGATGACGCGCGGTCCACGTCCTGCCTGGAACGCCGCCACGAAGTCCTTGGCTGGCGGAAGGGCGGCGATCTGGCGTTCGAGTTCCGCGATGGGAAGGGCGGTGGCACGCGCCTCGGCATCGGCGCGCCGCAGGGAGGACAGTTCGTCAAGGACGTTCATTTCGTGTACTCGATGAGCGCGTTGAGCTTGGCGAGGGCGTTGCCTGAATCGATCGACTCGCAGGCGAGGCCGATTGCCGCCTTGAGGTCGGGGGCCTTCTCGCCGACGACTATCGCGGCGGCGGCGTTCATCACGGCAGCCGCTCGGCATGCGCCCTGCTCCTCGCCGCGCAGCACGCGCAGGAGAAGTCTGGCATTCGTCTGCGCGTCGCCGCCGGCGATGGCGGAGGTCGGGTAGGACGCGCCGTAGAGGCGGCCGGCGTCTATGAGCGTGGATTTGACGGCGCCGTTCCTTAGTTCGCTCGCGAAGGTCAACCCCCCTGGCGAGATTTCGTCGAGGTTGCCGTCGCCGCAGACGACGAGCGCATGGGTGGAGCCGAGCGAGAGGAGTGCCTGCGCGAAGAGCGGCGCGAGCTTCGGATCGTACACGCCGATGACGTGCCGTCTCGCCCCGGCTGGATTTGTGAGAGGTCCCAGCAGGTTGAATATGGTGCTGAATCCGAGCACATTGCGTACCGGCGCGGCGAACTTCATCGCCGGATGGAGGTTGCGCGCGAAGAGGAAGCATATGCCGATCTCGCGCAGGCAGCGCTCGACGACGGAGATCGGGGCGGCGAGGTTGACGCCGAGTGCCGCCAGCACGTCGGCCGCGCCGCACTTCGACGTGGCCGCACCGTTGCCGTGCTTGGCCACAGGAACGCCTGCGCCTGCGACTATGAACGCCGCCGTGGTGGACACGTTGAACGTGCCCGCGCCGTCGCCGCCAGTGCCGACGATATCCACCGGGTCGAGTCCGCAGTTCCCCACGCGGACTCCCTCGCCGCGCATGGCGCGTGCAGCTCCCGCGAGCTCCGCGGCCGTCACGCCCTTGCGGCGGAAGCCAGCCAAGAGCGCCGCCAGCTCGCTCTCTTGCATGTCGCCGTGCATAACGGCGGCGAACACGCCCTCGCACTCCTCGTCCGTGAGGGGCTGTCCGTCGATCACGCGTGCCGTAAGCTTCTTCCGCATGGGCGCCGGAACCGCTTCGGCCGTGCAGCCGCCAATGCCGCGCACGTGGTCGAGGAAGTTGCGCAGCTGGCGGCGTCCGTCCGGAGTACCGATGGATTCGGGATGGTACTGTACCGACTCTATGTCGAGCGTCTTGTGGCGAAGGCCCATTATCTCGCCGTCTTCGCTCGTGGCGCTCACCTCGAAGCAGTCGGGCAGCGTGGCGCGCTCGACGGCGAGCGAGTGGTAGCGCATCGCCTCGAAGCCCTGCGCGAGGCCGCGGAAGATGCCCTTGCCGTCGTGGGCGATGCGGCTCGTCTTGCCGTGCATTAGGCGTTGGGCGGAGACGATGCGCGCGCCGAACGCCTGCGCGATGGACTGGTGCCCGAGGCAGATTCCGAGGAGCGGCATCTTGCCGGCGAATTCCCGTACGGCGGCGAGCGTTACGCCGGCCGAGTCCGGATTGCCGGGGCCGGGCGAGAAGACGATAGCCTCCGGCTGGAGGGCGGCGATGCCCGCGAGGTCGATCTCGTCGTTGCGGACCACCTTCATGTCCGCCCCAAGCCCTCGGAACTCCTGCACGAGGTTGTAGGTGAACGAGTCGTAGTTGTCAATCATCAGTATCATAGTGGCAAGTGATTAGTGGCTAGTGGTTGGTGGCTAGTGCGGGGTGGGCTAGAGGTTGGCGGCGAACCTGACAGCCTCGAAGACGGCCTTTGACTTGTTGACTGTCTCCTGGTACTCCTTCGCAGGGTCGGAGTCCGCCACGATGCCCGCGCCTGCGCGCATCGTCAGGGTGTGTCCCTTAAGGATCATCGTGCGGATGACGATGGCGAAGTCCATGTCGCCCGTGTTGCTGAAGTAGCCGGCCGCGCCGCCGTAGATGCCGCGAGGAGACTTCTCTAGCGAGGCGATGAGTTGCATGGCTCGGATCTTCGGCGCGCCAGTGAGCGTGCCTGCGGGGAATGCCGCGCGGATGAGGTCGTAGCCGTCCTTGTCCGCCTCCAGCCTTCCCTGCACGTGCGAGACGAGGTGCATCACGTGCGAGTAGCGCTCCACCGCGGCGAACGACGTCACCTTCACGGTGCCCGGCTCCGAGACGCGGCCGAGGTCGTTCCGCCCCAGATCCACCAGCATCACATGCTCGGCGCGCTCCTTCGTGTCCGCCAGCAGCTCCGCCGCTAGGGCGGCGTCCACGTCCGCCGTCGCGCCGCGCGGACGCGTTCCGGCGATTGGCGCCGTGTAGGCGATGCGGCCTTCCAGCTTGACGAGCTCCTCGGGCGACGAGCCGATCAGCGTGCGGTCGCCGAGCTTCATGAAGAAGTTGTACGGCGAAGGGTTCACCATACGCAGCGCTCGGTAGAGCGAGAGGGCGGAGGCGTCGGTCTCCAGCGTGAACTTCTGCGAAGGGACGATCTGGATGCACTCGCCGGCGCGGATGGCCTCCTTGCACTTCGCCACGATCTCAGTGAATTCAGCCTCCGTCATCTCGGGCGTGAAGGAGGCGGGGGTGTCGCGCTCCTGCGCGACCGGATCCTGCGCGGACGCGCGGGAGCGCGTCCCTCCCTGTTCGACGCACTTGGCGATCGACTCGGCGCTCATGAGGCGATCGTACACGGCGGCTATGCGCGTCTGCGCCGCGTCGTATACCGCGCGAAGCGAAGGGAGGGACTCGGAATCCACGATCTCCACTATCAGGACGGTCTGGCGCACGTTGTCGAAGATGACGAGCGTGTCGGTGAGCATGAACGCGGCCTCTGGCGTCCCGGGCTCGTTCGTCAGGCCGACGCGCGGCTCGAACGTCTTGACGATGTCGTAGGCGAGGAACCCGATGGCTCCGCCCTGGAGAGGGGGAAGTTCGGGAGCGGGCGTGTAGGGACGCTCGGAGAGCCGCGCCTTGAGGGTGGAGAGGATGTCAGGCTGCCCGTTCTCCTGTACGACGATCGCGTACGGGTCGATGCCGAGGAACGACCATCGTCCGCGCTGCTCGCCGCCCGCCACGCTCTCGAGCAGGAATACGGACTCGTCGTTTGCCGCGCGCGACAGCACCGAGACGGGCGTTTCGCGGTCGGCGAGGTATTCGCGATAGACCGCGAGGCGCCCGCCAGCGGAGGCCCGCCGCGAGAATTCCTCGAATGTAAGCTCCTTCAGCATCTTTGTCTCCATGTGATTCTATTTGTAGAAACGCCAATAGTATACCGCACCTACGCCGCTCCGTCAACCGTGAAAGGAATTTTGTCCATAGCAGGTGAAACACGGCAGAGTATGCTATGATATCCAGCGTATTTCCACCCGAAACCCAGAGAGGACACTACAGCATGAACGATTCAACGACAATTCCCGTTCTTGGCGAGAAGCCGAATGCGCGACTTGGCAGGCGGCAATTCCTGTCCGCTTGCATTGCGACGACGGCGGCCGGGTGCGTCAGCGTGAAGCTGAAGCATGATCAGGCCGTCTGCGACCCGAACCTTGTCGCGCTCATCTCCGACATCCACGTCGCCCTGCCGTTCAGCGAGCAGAAGTACCGCACCGGACGCGAGTACCCGCACGTGAACGCCACGATCCAGAAGTTCGTCTCGGAGATACTTGCGTTGCGTCCGCTGCCCGCCAACGTGATTGCTCTCGGCGACATATCGCTCGCCTTTGCCGAACACAAGGAATACGTTCTTTGTCGCCAGTTCCTGAAGCCGCTGGAAGATGCAGGCATAAAGGTCACGCACGCGATGGGCAACCACGACCGCGTGGACGAATTCCTGGCGGCGTATCCAGAGTACAGGGGACGTGGCGGCTTCGAGAAGAAAATCGTCTCGGAGGTGTCCACCCCGCATGCCGACTTCATCCTGCTCGACTCTCACGTAGAGTGCGCCGTGAATGAGCGCGGCAAGTATTCGACCTGTACCGGATACGACCTCGGGGCAAGGCAGCTCGCGTGGCTGAAGGAGCGCTTGGCCTCCGCGAAGAAGCCAACGTTCGTCTGTTCGCACCATCAGGCCCCGGACCTCAAGATCGGCAAGCTGATTGCGCGCGCGCCCACGGTGTTCGGCTACCTGCACGGGCACCACCACCACTGGATGACGAACTACGTGATGGATGACTACGGCAAGAACGCGAAGAAGGTGCTGCAGTTCGGCCTGCCGTCGTTCGGCCTCGACAACGACGTGGGCTACGGGCTGATGCGTATCGAGGAGGACCGGGCAGAAGTGACGTGCGTCGCGCGTGACTTCTATTTCCCGCTGCCGGCCGAGTTTCGTCTGCAGGAGGGCGGGCCCGGACGGCGTCCTGCGTCGTGGGACGCATTCCGCAAGAACTGGGACGGCCGCGTCATAACGTTTGCATTCGACAAGTAAAACGTGCCGAAGGCCGAAGTCGGCCGCGTGATCGACGAGCTCATCTGCCGCAAGTCCGCCCACGGCCGCTAATGGCGCGCCACGCGCGCATGGGCTGTCCGAAGCGCTTCCGGAACGCGATGCGCAGCGCGGCCTCCGTGCCGTAGCCGCACGCCTGGGCGATGT
>CAMPAF010000193.1 GCA_946631535.1 uncultured Verrucomicrobiota bacterium | reverse complement strand
GCGCAGCGGTTTTGTAAACCGCTGGTCGGGGGTTCGAATCCCTCTGCCGGCTCCATTGTCTTTCGTGCTGATGAAAACGACTTTTGGCGTAGCAAAATTCAAGGGCTTCCTGCTGGTTGCCACCTTCTCCATGCTGATCGAATTCCTCATGGGATTCGCCGACAGCGTCATTGCCGGAAACTTGCTGGGGGAGACGGCGCTTGCAGGGCTTAACCTGCTTCAGTCGCCAATGAACTTCGTTTCGTTCGTCGCGTGCCTCCTGGGCACGGGCACGGCAATATGCTTCTCCACGGAGATAGGTCGCTTCGACCGCGATCGGGCAGCCGAGCTGTTCTCGCAGGGGGTGTTCGGCGCGGCGCTGTTCGGCGTCGTCGGCATGGCGGCCTTTGTCGTCGGCCGCGATGCGTTCCTCGGCATGTTCGGTGCGTCCAAGGACGTGATCAGCTATGCCGTGCCGTACTGGAACTGGTTTGTGCCGAACGTCCTTCTGGAGCCGATTGCCGTCATTCTGGCCAGCGCGGTCTATGCCGACGGCGGTGCCCGTCTCTGCTTCGGCTCGTATATCGTGCAGCTCTTTGGCAACTGCGCCGTCTCGTATTTTCTATGCAAGGCGATGGGCATTTCTGGGTGCGCATTAGGTTCGACGGTCGGGAACATCGGGGCGATACTGTTCATCTCTTGCCATTTCCTCCGGCGCGGACATACGTTGCGGCTGGTCAGGCACTTCGCGTTCGGGGACTTGCTGCGCATCTGCAAGAGCTCGTTCGGCGACGCGAGCGTCCGCCTGTGCTGGGCCCTGCTGTTCATGCTGCTGAACGCATATGTCATCAGCCGTTTCGGCTCGGAGGTCCTGCCGGTGCTGAATGTGGTTATCGCCGTGATCGGCTTCTCGGAGGCGTTCAACGGCACGCCGAACGCCGCGCAGCCGATCATTGGCGTGTATCGCGGCGAGGGGAACACGCTTGGCGTGCGCACGGTGATGCGCGCCGCCACCTGCGTGTCGACCCTGTTCGGGGGCGTGGTCCTTGCGATCCTCATGTGCTGCCCGCAGATCGTGGTGCGGCTTCTGGGCATCGACGATCCGAACCTCGTTCCGGCATCCTGCACGGCTGTGCGCATAGTTGCCTCGGGACTCGTTTGCACGGCGCTCGTGCTGCTGTTCAACTCCTACTATCTGTTCATAGAGCGCGAGTGGCTGGCCTGCTCGCTGACGGTGCTCGCGAACCTCGTGGTGCCGGTCGCGCTGTTTCCCGTCTGCGGGCAGCTCTTCGGCATAAACGGCGTCTGGGCCGCGCTGGGGGCCGCGCCAGTCGCCACGGCCTTGCTTTTCTGCCTGTTCCTGCTGGTGCGGTACGGACGCAGGCAGTTTCCGCTCCTGCTCCCTCGCGAGAGGGAGGCGAACCTCCACGTGCTGAACCTCGGGCTCACGGAGGGCGAAATCACCGCCGCCTCGGAGGAGGTGGCAAGAATCCTCAAGGCGGCAGCCGCGCCGCAGGCCACGGTGCTGCGCGCGTCGCTGATGGTGGAGGAGGTCTTCATGGCGGTGAAGGACCGCAACGGCGCGCGCGATTTGCGCGCAGAGGTGACTCTTGACCTCAACGGCGACGAGGTCGTGCTGATCCTCCGGGATGACGGCGAGGTGTTTGACATCACGGACTCAGACGCGCGCATAACGTCCCTTCGCACGTACCTGGTCGCTTCGGTGATGGAGTTCCAGCCAAAGCGGATGAACCTTACCACCATCGGATACAACAGAAACATCTTCAAGTTCGAGAAAGGAACCAAATAATGATAACGTCCAAGAACCAAGACGGAAACCGCCTGACGGTCGCCCTCGACGGGCGCATCGACACGCTAACGGCCCCGCAGCTGGAGTCGGAGCTCAAGCCCCTGCTCAACGGGATATCTGAACTCGTGCTTGACTTCGCCCAGGTGGCCTACATATCGTCCGCAGGGCTGCGGGTGTTGCTCGCCACGCAGAAGGGAATGCGCGCGGCCGGCGGCTCGCTGACGATTGTGAACGCGGTCCCCGCGGTGCGCGAGGTCTTCGACATCACCGGCTTTTCCGACATCTTGACGCTCGCCTGACATGGACGGCCAGAACACAGATCCCGGCGCCAGGCCTGAGAGCGTGCTGGAGAAGACCGTGCCTGCGGACATGGCGGCGATGCCGGACCTGGTCGCGTTCCTCGAGGGTTCGCTGGAGACCATGGGCTGTCCGCTGGCCATCACCACGAAGCTCATGGTGTGCCTGGACGAGATCGCGTCGAACGTGATGAAGTTCTCCGGAGCGCACGACCTCCGGGTGCGCCTCGAGCACGGCGCGCCGGAAGGCACGTGGCGCCTGTCCTTCATCGACGACGGCACGCCCTGGAATCCGCTGACGCACGCGGATCCCGACATCACCCTGTCTGCGGAGGAGCGTCCGATCGGCGGGCTCGGCCTGCTGATGGTGAAGAGGATGATGGACGACGTGAGCTACACGCGGGACGGCGAGACGAATGTCCTTCGGCTCAGGATCGCCCAGAAGGGCTAGACTGCGCTTTGACAGGTGCGGCGATTGGGGGTATAATCAAATCCAGTTTCAGGAAGGATAGGCATGAAGATCGAAGGCACGATTACGGCTATGGTGACGCCGTTCGACAAGGACGGCGCGGTGGACTACGGAGCGCTCAAGGCGTTTGTGGACTGGCAGTGCGAGAACGGCGTGGAGGGCATCTGCGCCGTCGGGACGAGCGGGGAGTCGCCCACGCTCTCGCACGACGAGCACCACAAGGTGATCGAGAAGACGATCGAGTACGCCGCGGGCCGCGTGAAGATCATCGCCGGCACGGGCGCGAACTCCACCGCAGAGGCGATCTCCCTCACGAAGGCCGCGATCTCCTCCGGCGGCGCGGACGCGACGCTGCAGGTTACGCCCTACTACAACAAGCCGAACCCCGAGGGCATCTACCGCCATTTCGCCGCCGTGGCCGACCTCGGCCTTCCCGTGGTGCTCTACAACGTGCCGGGCCGCAGCGGCAAGGAGATCCCGCTCGACGTGGTGGCACGGCTTGCGAAGCATCCCAACGTGACGGCGATCAAGGAGGCGGCTGGAAGCGTTGACCGCGTGAGCGCCATCCGCAACCTCTGCCCCGACCTCACCGTCCTCTCCGGCGACGACTCGCTCACGCTGCCGATGATCTCCGTGGGCGCGAGCGGCGTCATATCCGTGGCGTCGAACGTGATCCCGAAGGAGATGGGCGATTTCGTGCGTCTCGCGCTCGCCGGCGACATGGCCGGGGCGAGGGAGCGCCACGCGAGGTACTATCCGCTCTTCCACGACCTCTTCATCGACACCAACCCCGTGATGGTGAAGGAGGCGCTGGCGCTCATGGGCCGTATCCCTGCGGTGTTCCGCCTGCCGCTATGCGAGACGACGGCCGCGAACCGCGAGCAGATGCGCAAGACACTCGCTGCGCTCGGACTGGTTGCCTGACATGAAGAACGCGTTCTATCCAGTTGCCGAGTTTCCCGATTTCCCGGCGATGACGCCGGAGGCCGCCCACGAGGCGATGCCCAGGCTGCTGGCGGACGCAAAGGCGGCGGTGGACGCACTCGAGGAGCGCGCCACGCCGACGTGGGACGGCTTCGTGCGCGCGCTCGACCTCTCCACCCGTCCGCTCTGGGAGGCGTGGGGCTGCATCATGCATCTTCTCTCCGTGGCGAACTCCGAGCCGTGGCGCAAGGTGCAGGAGACGTACCAGCAGGACATCGTGACGTTCGCCCTGCGCGTGGGCCAGTCGAAGAAGTTCTACGAGCTCGCTAAGCAGACCCCTGCGGAGACGCCCGCGCGCAAGCGCATCCTTGCGAAGATGGTGCGGAGCGCCGAACTCGCCGGCGTGGCGCTTTCGCCCGAGAAGCAGAAGCGGTTCAACGAGATGCAGGCCGAGCTGGCGCAGCTCTCGAACGACTTCCGCAACAGCGTGATCGACGCGACGAAGGCGTTCAAGCTCGTGCTGACGAATCCGGCCGAGGTTGAGGGACTGCCCGCCCAGCTGAAGGCGATGCTCGCAGGAAAGGAAGATCCAGAAAAGGGGCCGTGGACGGTGACGATAGAGGACGCAGTCTACATGCCTTTCATGAAGCATTCGCGCAACAGGCCCGTGCGCGAAGCGCTGCTGCGCGCCCGCGCGACGCGCGCGCCCGAGAACGCCGAGCGGATCGACCGCATACTCGCGTTGCGCAAGGAACAGGCCGCCCTGCTCGGGTTCGCGAGCTACGCCGACCTGTCGCTTGCCGAGAAGTGCGCTCCGTCCGTCGCCGCCGTGGACAAGATGATCGCCGACCTGGCAGAGGCATCCAAGCCGGTGGCAGAGCGCGAGGAGGCGGAGCTTTCCAAGTTCGCCGCCGCAGAGGGGTTCGAGGGGACGCTCCAGCCATGGGACCGGGCGTTCTGGGCCGAGCGCCGGCGCGAGAAGATGTACTCCTACTCCGAGGAGGAGCTTTCGCAGTACTTCAACATGCCCGTGGTGCTGAACGGGCTGTTCAAGCTTGCCGAGCGGCTCTTCGGGATCGCCATCGAGCCTGCGGACTGGACAGCGCCCGTGTGGCACAAGGACGTGCGCTTCTTCAGAGTGTACGACGAGTCCCATGCTCCGTTGGCGCACTTCTACTTCGACCCGTATTCCCGGCCCGAGACGAAGTCCGGCGGAGCGTGGATGAACGAGTTCCGCTCGCGCGAGCTGAATCCGGACGGCACCGTGACGAAGCCGCTTGCGGTCGTATGCTGCAACCAGGCCCTGCCAGACGCCGAGGGGCGCGCCCTCATGCGCTTCTCGGAGGTGGAGACGCTCTTCCACGAGTTCGGCCACGCGCTCCAGCACATGCTCACGAAGGTGGACGACGTGGGCGCTTCCGGCATCAACCTCGTCGAGTGGGACGCCGTGGAGGTGGCATCGCAGTTCATGGAGAACTGGTGCCTGGACGTGGCGACGGTCAAGAGCTTCGCGCGCCACGTCGAGACGAACGAGGCGATCCCTGCGGAACTGCTGGAGCGCGTGCGCGCGGCGAAGAACTACCGCGCCGCCACGGCGTCCATGCGCCAGCTAGCCTTCGCGACCCTTGACATGCGCCTGCACGTGTCGCCGCCTGCCGATCCGAACGCGCTGAAGGACCGCGTGTTCGAGGATTTCATGCCGGGGACGACCATCCCCGAGGACCGTTTCCTCAACGCCTTCACGCACATCTTCGCCGGCGGGTACGCCGCCGGCTACTACGGCTACAAGTGGAGCGAGGTGATGAGCGCTGACGTGTTCGGCGCTTTCGAGGAGGCGGGACTGGATGACGAGACGGCGGTGCGCCGCATCGGGCGGCAGTACCGCGACACGTTCCTCGCGCTTGGCGGCAGCATGGATCCGATGGAGGTGTTCAGGCGCTTCCGCGGCCGCGCGCCCACGATCGACGCGCTTCTGCGCCAGACGGGTCTTAGATAGGTCAACATCTCAAACAAAAGGAAAGGAACAGAACATGTCTTCAAGATGGATTCTCGCGCTTGCCGCATGCGGCACCCTTGCGCTCGCCGCAGAGGAAATTCCGCTTCCGGAACATCCGCGTCCCGACTGGGCGCGCGCCGAGTGGATCAACCTGAACGGCAGCTGGAAGTTCGCGTTCGACGCGAAGGACACCGGACTGAAGGACAAGTGGTTCGCCGCCAAGGACGACCGCTTCGCGCAGAGCATCCTCGTGCCGTTCCCGTGGGGCAGCAAGCTCTCGGGCGTGAAGGACGAGGCCGACATCGGCTGGTACCGGCGCGACGTCACCATCCCTGCCGGGTGGAAGGGCAAGCGCGTGTTCCTCGTCGTTGGCGCCTCGGACCACGACACGACCGGCTGGCTCGACGGGCAGAAGCTCGGCTCGCACTCCGGCGGCTACACGCCGTTCGAGTTCGAGCTGACCGAGCTGGTGAAGTGGGGCGAGCCGCAGAA
>CAMPAF010000192.1 GCA_946631535.1 uncultured Verrucomicrobiota bacterium | reverse complement strand
CCGATCGTCGCGGACGCCGTCGCCTTGGGACCGGCCCACAGCATCAGCGGCGGCGTTCCGAAATCGACGGTGGCGTCGATCCCTCCGGAAATCGCGCCGTCTGGCGTCGAGAAGGTGGTCTTGATGTCTGCCGCGAACGTTCCGGCGACACCGCCGTAGAATCGGCGCACCTTCTTTACGCCAAGCGCATCTTTGTACACGTCCGCCGCAAAGGCGAAATAGAGCGTGTTGGATGCGACCGGAACAGCTTGTATTCTGGAGATTGCATTAGGCGCATCCCACGCCGTCACGGCGTTCGTAACCGTGAACGTCTCGTTCGTCCCGCCGTCCGCATACGAAAGCGCGAGCGTGACGGCATGGACGCCGGGAGATGCAAACGTGTGTTCCGGCATCTCTTCCGTCGAGACCGTTCCGTCCGGGAATCGCCAGAGATGCGATGTGGCGCGGCGGGTGTTGAGCGCGACCAGGCGCGTGGTCAGCGGCGCGGGCCCGCACGGAAGAAAGGCGGCGAACGGAACCGCGCCTGCCACCGGTTGCGCATCCTCCGGACTGGCGGACGACAGGGCGGCGGGAGCGTTCGCGTCGCGGATCGAAAGCGAAATCTTGTGGCTGGAAAGCGCCGTGAACGAAAACCGCGCCTCGCCTTTCCCTCCCGGCGTCAGGTTGGACGCCGCATTGACGACGAGCCTCTCCGTGCCGTCCGCGAACTTCGTACCGTCAGTCGCGTCGAGCGTGAATACCGGCGCGGACACGACGGCGGACGAAAGCAGATTTGAATACGCAACGCATCCTTCCGCCGCGACACCCGGCTCGACGAAATCGGGTAGAACGAGCTGCACCGAAAGATTTGTCGCAGCAGGCTCCACGACCGGAAGCCCGTCGTATGGATCCGGCGGCCTCGCCGCAAAAGCCGCGGCCGCGCCTGCGATTACGGCGAGCAACACCGCACCGGGCCGCCCGTTGTCCGCAAGATTTCCGCATTGAATTCCCATTTTGATTTTCCTCCTTGTTTACGGCATTGAGACTTCGACTTTGAAGAACCTGTCCGCGCTCTGTTTTTCGTGCCAGTCTCCGCCGAGATTCTCCGTGCCCAGTACAGTGTATTTGCGGACGGACTTCGCTCCGCCTTCGTTGAGATCCGGCGTCCAGACGACGACCGCCTCGCCATCCGGTCCTATTTCGATTCCGGCTGTGAATACGTCATCCTTGTCCTCTGGATTCGTCCCGGCGACATATTCGTCGCGGACGGTCATGATCGAGCCGTCAGCGCGTCTTTTCGCGAACGGAGTCGCCTGCGTATCGAACGTTCTGCGTTCTTCGGATGTCGGAAGATCATGGTCGAGAAATCCGTATTTCTTCAGCCATTTCCCGTAATCGGACGAACCTGTCGCCGTCGTCTTGCCGCCCGTGACGGCAACGGTATAGTCGATTTCGCCGCCCGAGTAGGCGTATTCACCGTTGGGAAGCCAAAGATGCACCTCTCCTTTCGCATCGGCGACGATCAGCCGCTGCCCGTATCCATCCGGCAGTCCGGTGAACACATACGCCGCGTAAGGATCGAGGTTCGCGGTCACGGTGCGGCTGACGCGCGCGGTGGCGTTCGATGGCGTCATCATTCCCGTGACGTATCCGTTGGCGAGCGTGGTCGATCCGCCGGAGACGTAGAAGCGGCGCGTCGTCGAGGACGAGCTGTCCTTGCCGCGTCCGATGTCCGGCGTAGCGCCGTCTCCCGCGCCGCCCTTCGCCCAGACGGTTCCGCCGTAGTTGAAGAAGTGTCCAGCCGTTCCCTTGTAGCCGCCGCCGATTCCGGCGGCGCCCGTTCCGCCTGTCGCATCAACGAGCGCGTCGTACACGTCGATGCGTCCCGCCGCTCCGCCGTTTCCGCCGCCGATTCCGGCGCCGTTGTATCCTCCCGTCGCACGAACCGTCCCGCCGAGTATCCTCACCGTGCCGGCGGCGTTGTCGCTCACCGTGAGCAACCCCTTTTCGTAACCGCCGCCGATGCCGGCGGCATACTTGCCGCCCTGGCAGACCAGCACGTCGTCGCGACCCGAGCCGGAAATGGTCAGCGTCTTGCCGCTCGTCACGCCCAGCGCGGCGCGGCTCTTCTTCTCCGAATACGCCGCCGAGACCAAGGTGTTCGTTCCCACAAGACCCATCTGCACGGGCGCGGACGACGATGTTCCGCAGTCGAAGGCGGCGTAGTCTTCGTCCTTGGACGTAATGGAGAGGTTGGAGAGGACTACCTTGCAGCTTGAGTACGAATCATCCGTGACGGCGCAGCGCACGGGCGTCGTGCCGGTTCCGCTAATGACATACGGTCCGCCGCCGCGCAGCACGATCCGCCCGTCCGTCACGCGCCAGTACGTAGCGGACGACGAATTCTCGTACGACGAATGCTCCTTGGTGCTGATGCCGTTCACGTAGATCGCCGAGGAAAGGTCCGGCTCCACGGTCGTCGCGCTCTCGACCTCGCTAAAGAAGGTCATGGTCTCGCCGTCTGCGGAGAACGAGGAGAGGTTGATGGACGCCGCGGTACCGTCGGTCCACCTTGCGCACGGCGTAGAAAGCGCGTTGAACTGCCCGGCGTAGAGTTCGGCGCCGTTGCCGTCGAACCACGTGTCGTTCGCGTCGCCGTTGTATTTCCCTTTGACATCGCGTTCGATTTCGTAGAGGCCGTCCGCCTGCTCGACGCTCACCTCGTAGGAAAGCCTGTTGGCGGAGTTGCCGGTGAACACGCTCTTCGAGGTCTTGGCGCCCGTCGTGTTGTCGCCGGACTCGTCGCAGCGGTAGATGACGATGCCGGATGCGCGGAGCTCCCGGTCGCGCCCTGTCGCCTGTCGGTTCTCGATGAGGTAGTACTGCTTTTTGTCCGTCGGATGCGGATACTTCCACACGTCCTGCAGATCGGCTGTCACCGTCACCGTGCCGGACTGGGAAGGCAGCGTCTTCGGCGTCACCCAGCCGGCCGCCGCGCGAAGGTACGCGCAGAAGTTCTGCGGGTGGCGGTCGTCCGTGCGTCCGCACATCAGGCACCAGTTGCCGACGCCGTTGCCGAGCCCCGTGGAATAGGCGTAGAGATCGGGGAAGTCGCAGATCATGTGCGCCGACTCGTGGCAGAACGTGTGGATCGTCGGCGACGTCGTGACGGGCGAGATCTGGTAGTTGTAGAAGTGGTACGACTTTGATCCGACGGTTATCTTCAGCTTGTTGTACTGCGTGGAGGAAAGCACCCACTGGTGCGCCCAGAGTCCGTAGCTCCACGTTGTCGCTTCAGGCCCTGCGAAAAGGACGTTGAGAGCCAGAAACTCGCCGTCGGAGTTCGCCGTCGCCTGCATGAGCTCTCCGACGTATGCGGCGGGGGCGGCGGCGATGACGTCGAACACGTCGCCGATCAGGGTGCGTCCGTTCGTTCCGTTGTCCTTCGTTGCCACGTCGTAGTATTCGCGGGGATGGGGCGCCGTGATCCAGCCGACGACGACGTTCGTGTAATCGACGTGTCCGCTCGTCGCCTCTGCGTAGTATTCGCGGACGGAAGAGGCGTTTCCGTATTTCGTGAAGCTCTCGCCGTTCACGAGTTCGCGCAGGTCGTCCGCCGTCACGTCCGGATGGGCGATCCGGGCGAGCGTGTTCGTGACGTTGCCGTTCGCGTCGATAATCGGAAAATCGACAAGCAGCGTCATGCCGACGATTGTTCCGCTTGTCTTATGCGACGGCGGCGCCTTGAGCGCGGATGATTGCGCGGTGGCCTCCGTCTCTGCGGCTCGTTTTGACTTCAAGGCTTCCCATCGTCTTGAAAGCCCCGTCTCATCCGCCTTTGCGCGTAGGCGTTCGATCGCCCGTTCGCGGAATGTCGCGTCGTCCTCGCGCGCCGCGTATTCGTACACGCCCTTGGACGGGTTGTAGACGAGGTTGCGTCCCTCTTCGTCCTCGAAGCGGGCGCCGTATTCGTCGCCGGCGCCGTGGATGCGCCTGACCGTGCCGTCCGACGTTTTATACTCGAACCATCTGTCGAACGGCGCGGCCTGGGCGGTCAATGCAACACCCGAAACGATTGCAGATGCAATTGGATTTTTCCAATCCATTTCGAACTCCTTGTTCAGTAAATCATCATGACAAAGCCCTTGCGGGGCTTTTTCGCCCTTGAAGCGGTCGTATTGCCGCCGTTCACGGTTGCCTTGTAGAGATACGCGTCGTCCGTAAACTTGTATTCGTCGTTCGGCAGCCAGAGGTGGAGCAAGTTGCTCGAATTGGAGCGGAGCGTCGTCTGGCCGTAGGTCCCCAGTCCGCTGAACGTGTAGTCCGTGTTCGCGGCGGGTGTGGTCACTGCGACGCGATAGACGCGCGTACCGTCCGTGTTTTTGGCCGTGGCGTCTATTTTCCCGTTTGTGGCTATGGTGCTGCCGCCCGCGACGATGAACGATCCTGTCGATCCGCTCGCCCCTTTGCCGATGTCGGACTCGTAGGAGGAATCCGCGCGTCCGGCGGTCGCCCAGACGGTTCCGCCGTAGTTGTAGAAGGAGCCTCCCGCGCCGCTGTTGCCGCCGCCGATGCCCGCGCCGCGCTCGCCGCCGGTGGCCGTCACGACTCCGCCGTGCACTTTGACCGTGCCTCCTGCGCCGCCGTTGCCGCCGCCGATGCCCGCGCCGCGCGTCGTGCTCTTGGCCGTCACTGTTCCGCCGCGGATCGTAATCGTACCGCCGGCGCCCCTGTAGCCTCCGCCGATGCCAGCGCCTCCGTCGGTCGAGCCGGATCCTCCGCCGGTTGCGGTGACAGCGCCGCCATAGATGGTGATCGTGCCGCCTGCCCCCTTGTTGCCGCCGCCGATGCCCGCGCCGGTCGTCGAACCTGTCGCCTTTACCGTGCCGCCGTAGATGTTCACAGTGCCGCCGGCGCCCGAGCCTCCGCCGATGCCCGCGCCATACGTGCCTCCTTTCGCAACCACCGTGCCTCCGTAGATGTTCACCGTCCCGCCATCCGTGTTGTAACTGCCGATGCTGGCGCTGTATGTCCCGGAACTGGCGGAAATCGCCCCGCCCCAGATGTTGACCGTTCCGCACTTCCCCGCGCAGTACTGTCCGCCGATGGCCAGATTGCGCGTCCCCGTCGCGGTGACAATCAGTTTTGCATCGTCGGTGATGTTCGTGATGTTGAGCGTCGATGTGGACGGAACGGAGATTCCGGTCTGCTTCGTTCCCGAAAGCGTAATGGTGTTTTCTCCGGAAATTTTCAGCGTCACCGTCTTTCCGGGGAAGATGCTGATCGCGTTGGTCGTTCCTGTCGAAAGGGGGAATGACGCGTTGTCCAACGTAATGGTGCAGCTCTCCTTGACAATCAGACGGTTGGACGTGGTACCCGTTCCTGAAACCGTATAGTTCGAACCGGAGAGGTTGACCGCCCCCGAATACGATGTGCCGTTGATGGTGATGCCCGCAAATGCCGGATGTGCGAGAAGCGCAAACGCCAGGAAGAGAACGCCGTTCTTATTAGCCATATCTAACTTGAAATCCATTAGAGAAGGCGGCGGGCATCCCGCCGCCTTCTCAGGGTATGTTTACGCCTTGATCGTCTCGACCCAGGCGGCGATCTTGCCGTCCGTCTGGTCGGCCTCGTTCGTGTCGTCGAGCTTCAGCACCTCGCCCACGAGCGTTGCGCCGGCGTCCTTTGCCGCGGTGGCGAGCGTCTCGGCCGCCACGCAGAAGGAATCCGCGAAGCCGACGGAATCGCCCAGGCCGAAGGTGGCGACTTTCTTGCCGGCGAAGTTGGCCTTTACGCCGTCGAGCTGCGCCATCCAGTCGTCCTGCAGGTCGCCGACGCCCCAGGTGGATGAGCCGAGAACGAGCAGCTCGGCGTCGAACGCCGCCGCGTCGCCTGCGTTGACGTTGAACGCCTGCGCGCCGAGCGCCTTGGCGATCTTGGCGGCGACAGCCTCGGTCATTCCCGTGGTGCTGCCGTAGATTACATGTACCTTGTCCATTTTTGTTGTTTTCCTTTCTT
>CAMPAF010000191.1 GCA_946631535.1 uncultured Verrucomicrobiota bacterium | reverse complement strand
CGCGGCGAGAAAGAAGAGGTTGTTTTTACAAGTTGTTTCTGTTGTTTCCAAAAGACAAGATGGTTAGAAGGGGGAGAGGTTGATTAAAGGAGATTGGTTGAGATGAAGAGACGGGAAATTCTGGGATTGGCGGCGGCGTGCGTGGTGAGCGGAGCGCTTGCTTGGCATCCGGCGAAGGTGCCTGGGGTCGCGAACGGTCCGATGCTTACCGAATGGGGCGCGAAGGTGACGCCGGAGAACGCCTGGCGCGAGTATCCGCGTCCTCAGATGGTGCGCTCCGCATGGACGAACCTGAACGGCCTGTGGCAATACGCCGTGACGGCCGATGCGCCGACCGTGCCCTCCGCATGGGACGGCGAGATCCTCGTGCCGTTCCCGATAGAGAGTCCGCTCTCCGGCGTGGGCCGCCTGCTCGAGCCGAAGGAGACGCTTTGGTACAGGAGAACGTTCGATGCGGACGTGAAGAAGGGCGAGCGGCTCGTCCTCAACTTCGAGGAGTGCGACTTCCGCACGCAGGTGTTCGTGAACGGCCGCGAGGCGGGCGTTCCGCACGAGGGCGGGCAGATGCCGTTTGCGTACGACGTGACGGACCTCGTGAAGAAGGGCGCGAACGAGCTGGTCGTGAGCGTGTGGGACCCGACGACCGACTTCATCGGCTCGCACGGCAAGCAGACGTTCCGTCCGCACGGCTGCATGTACACGCGCACGAGCGGAATCGGCGGGACGGTGTGGCTCGAGACCGTGCCGGCGACGCACATTGCGGGATGCAAGGTGACGCCGGACATCGATGCGGGGACGGTTCGCTTCGAGTTCGACGTCGCGGGCGGCTTCTCCAGGCCGGAGGTGCGCGTCAACGTTTTCGGACGCGACAAGTCGCGTCCCTCCCATTGTGTCGCTTCTGCGACAACTAAGGACGGCGTAGCCGTCGTGAAGATGCCCGCCGGATTCAAGCTGTGGAGTCCCGAATCGCCCGCGCTTTACGATTTTGTCGCCAAGTGCGGCGAAGACGAGATCAAGGGCTACTTCGGGATGAGGAAGTTCGAGAAGCGGAAGGACCCGAACGGCGTGCTGCGGTTCTACTTCAACAACGCGCCGCGCTTCATCATCGGCACGCTCGACCAGGGCTGGTGGCCGGACGGGCTGCTCACGCCGCCGTCGGACGAGGCGATGGCGTACGACATCCGCGCTCTCAAGGAGGCGGGCTTCGACATGATGCGCAAGCACATCAAGGTGGAGCCGCGCCGCTACTACTGGCTGTGCGACACACTCGGCATAATCGTCCTGCAGGACATGCCGAGCGGATTCAGCGACACGACGAAGCGCTACGGCTTCTACCGCCGCGAGCTGAAGGAGATGATGGACCACCTCTACAACGTGCCGTCTATCGTGATGTGGGTGCCGTACAACGAGGGCTGGGGGCAGCCCGGGCAGTTCCTCACGCATTCGACGCTCGTGTGGACGCAGCGCTACGACCCGACGCGGCTGGTGGACGGTCCGTCCGGCGCGAACGACTGGGAGGGCGGCGCTCTTTGGTGCGTGAAGCCGCACCGCGACACTTCCCACCTGCCGACAGATCTGGAGGAGGCGGCGGACAGCGTGGACAAGCACGACTACGGCCGCGCGCCGCGGATGTTCCCGGTGAACGCGCGCCGCGTCAGCTTCCTGGGCGAATTCGGCGGCATCGGCTGCCGCGTTGGCGACCACCTGTGGACCACGAACGCGTGGGGGTACGGCGGAACGGGCGGCGACACGGACCGCGCGGCGGTGCAGCAGAAGTTCGTCACTCTAATGGAGCATGTGGCCGGCCTTGCGCGGCGCGGGCTAGGCGGGAGCGTCTACACGCAGACGACCGACGTGGAAGGGGAGATCAACGGCCTCATGACGTACGACCGCAAGGTGAAGAAGTTCGATCCGGCGGCGCTTGCGGCAGTGCACGCGAAGGTGCGCGAGGCGGCGGCGCTCGGCCTCGTGCCGTACGAGGAGAAGACGGTGTTCCCGAAGCTCGCGAAGGGTCCGAAGACGTGGGCGTGGACGACGGCGGAACCGCCTGCCGGCTGGCAGGAGGCCGCCTTCGACGATTCGGCATGGGGACGTTCTGCCGGAGGATTCGGCAACAAGGCCATCGCGCGCGACCATGGCGCGCAGGTGTCGACCGAATGGAACACGGGGACGATCTGGCTGCGCCGGCACTTCACGCTGGACGCGATGCCCGCAAATCTCCTCTCGGCCACGTTCGAGATGTTCCACGACGAGGACGCCGAGGTGTGGCTCAACGGCAAGCTCCTGGTTTCCGCGAAGGGCTACACGACTGGATATGCGGCGTTCCCCGTATCGGCGGAGCGTTTCGCGGCCGCCGCGAAGCAGGGCGACAACGTGTTGGCCGTCAAGGTGATCCAGACGGTTGGCGGGCAGTATATCGATGTCGGTCTTTCGGTCGACGTAAGGAAATAGTTGGCAGCTTTGGAGAGGAGACGATGAGGACAACGACGTGCGTTATGGGTCTTGCCGCAGTCATGGCGGCTTTTGCGGCTAACGCCTTCACCTCGGCGCCTGTGGGCGCCATCCGTCCGAAAGGATGGCTGCTCGACCGCGCGCGCGCCGCGCGCGACGGCTACACGGGGCACATGGACGGCGTGAGCCACCACTTCAGGCGCGCGTGGACGGCGGACTGGAAGCCGCGGGGCGCGTACCTCAACTGGGGGAACGACGAGAAGGGCTCGTGGAGCAGCGAGGGCGGCACCTACTGGTTCGACGGCCTTGTGCATCTCGCCTGGCAGATGGACGATCCGTACCTGAAGGACCTTGCGAAGAAGCGGCTTGAGCCGGTGCTCTCGAACATGCACTCCAACGCTGTGGGGATGTTGTGGTGGATGGACAGGCGCGATCCGAAGCAGATGGAAGAGTTCTTCGGTCCGGGTGCATGGCAGTCCCGCTGGGTGCACGGCATGCGGGAGAGGGCGATCGCGGCGTTCTACGAGGTGACGGGCGACGCGCGTGCGCGGCAGGCGATCGAGTGGGCGTTCTCGAACGAGGAGATCGCGCGGCGCATGGGCGGCAGCGCGACGTTCGAGAGCGGGTGCGTGGACGCGGCGCGCGTGACGGGCAGCGCCCGCATCCGCGCCTGTGCTGAGATCTCCGCAAAGATGCTGAAGGAGACATCGCAGTACGCGAAACCGCCGGCGCCGTGGTTGCCGGAGACTCTCTGGACGCGCCGTAGGGCGCAGAACGCCCTCAAGATGCCCACGCGCCACGGCGTGTTCTGCGCCGAGCAGTTGCTCAGCGTGTGGCGGGCCTGGCAGCTCACGGGCGACACCAGCCTGCGCGACGCGGTGCTGGCCTGGTACGCGTTCCTGGACAAGAACTGCCGTCAGCCGTACGGCCTCACGATGATGGACGAGGAGTGGGGGTGGTCTGGGGCGAAGCGCGGCACGGAGACGTGCGACGTGGCCGCCGAGACGTTCACGCGCATCAACATCCTCGCCGGGACGGGCGACGGGAAGTGGGGCGACGACGTGGAGCGGGTGCAGTTCAACGCGGCGCCGGCCTGCGTGTCTCGCGACTTCAAGCGGCACGTCTACTTCCAGCAGCCCAACCGCGCCGGACTTCCTGGCGAGGCTGCGGCGATGTCGTGTCCGTACGACAGCCAGTGCGAGTACCGCGAGTCGAAGCAGTGGCCGCTCTGCTGCGTGGCGGCGCTCAACAAGGTCTTGCCGAACTACATCCAGGCGATGTGGATGAAGACGGAGGACGGCGGCGTGGCGGCGACGGCGTACGGTCCCTGCACGTTCGAGGCGAAGCTGAAGAGTGGTCGCGCGGCGTTCACGGAGAAGACGGAGTATCCGTTCTCCGAGACGGTGGAGATCGTGGTGGATGACGCTCCGGCGGTGGAGTTCCCGCTTCTGGCGCGCGTGCCGGGCTGGTGCGGGAGCTCGCGTATGGAGTTGAACGGGAAACCTCTCGAGATGAAGCCGGAGCGCGGATTCGCGCGGATCGTGCGCGTCTGGAAGAAGGGCGATGTGCTTCGCCTCACGTTCCCGATGAAGCCTAGCGTGGAGATCGTGCGTGACATGAACGACATGGGCAGGCGGCGGGCGGTCGTGTCGTTCGGACCGCTCCTGATGGCGTATGCCTATCCGGCGAAGGACGACAACACGATCATCGGCAACGCGGCGGAGCCGGTTCTCGACCCGGCGTCGGTGCCTGGCGCGCAGGTGGTGCGCAAGGCGATGCCTGCGGTGTGGGACTGGCCGCTCGACGCGCCGGTGAAGGTGGTGGCGAAGGATTCGGCCGGGCGTCCGCTGGAGCTTGTGCCATACGGCTGTACCAAGCTTCGCGTGTCCATGTTCCCGGTGGAGTGAACGACGGCATTTTACGAGAACAGCAGAAAGAAGGAAGAAAATGGCCAAGAGCAGATTGACCTATGCCATGGTAGGCGGCGGGAAGGGGTCGTTCATCGGCCCGGTTCACAGGGCGGCGATCCGGATGGACGATCTCGCCGATCTTGTAGCGGGCTGCTTCAGCCGCGATGCGGCGGGCAATGCTGCGACCGGCGCCGAGCTTGGGGTGTCTCCTGAGCGGATATACCAGGACTGGCGGAGCCTGATCGCCGCCGAGAGCGGCAAGATCGACTTCCTTGCAGTCTGCACGCCGAACGACTCGCACTATCCGATCGCGAAGGCGGCGCTCGAGGCGGGCATCAACGTGATGTGCGAGAAGCCGCTGTCCATCTCGTCCGAGGAGGCCCTGGAGCTGGAGCGGCTGGCCCGCAGGAAGAAACTCGTGCTGGGCGTGCCGTTCACATATTCGGGCTATCCGATGGTGAAGCTTGCGCGCGACCTCGTGAGGAGCGGCGAGCTGGGGAAGATATGCAAGGTGCTGATGGAGTATCAGCAGGGGAGCTTCAGGAAGATCGACTTCTCCAAGCCGCTCGACAAGCGCAACGCGTGGAAGATGGATCCCCGGCGTTCGGGCAGGAGCTGCGTGGTGGCCGACATCGGAGTGCATGGCGCGCACCTCATCGAGTACGTGACCGGCCTCGAGATCAGGCAGATCGCCGCCGACCTTTCGTCGTTTGCTCCCGGCAACCGTCTTGACGACGACGCTTCGATACTGATGAAGCTGTCGAAGGGGGCGAAGGCGGTGATGGTTACGTCGAAGATCGCGACCGGCGAGGAGAACGGCCTGCGCCTGCGGGTCTACGGCGACAAGGCATCGCTCGTGTGGCAGGTTGAGGAGGGAAACTACCTGCACGTGAAGTATGCCTTCGGGCCGGAACGCACATACAAGCGCAACGCGCCGTACATCGCCGGGCTGTCCGAGGTGTCGAAGCGCTGTTCCCGGATTCCCGCCGGACACCACGAGGGCTTCATAGAGGCGTTCGCGAACCACTATCGCGAGTTCTGCGCGGCGCTGCGGGGAGGCAGGGACTGCGACTTCCCCCAGGCGCGCGAGGGGCGGCGGACGATACAGTTCGTGGATGCGGCGCTCAAGTCCGCCAGCGAAGGAAGCAGCTGGGTCAAGCTCGCCTGAAGTGCGGCTGGCTGCTTTTTGGACTTCCAATTCGGGCTGGAATTTCATATACTATCCGCCGTTTGCAAAAGAAGGTAAAGAGAAAACCAAAGGAAAAGAAGGACAAGATGAGCAAGGAAACGAAGGAAGAGAAGAAGTACGTCTACTTCTTCGGTTGCGGCCAGACCGAGGGCAACGCCGAGATGCGCAATCTGCTGGGCGGCAAGGGCGCAAACCTCGCCGAGATGGCGGGGCTGGGTCTCCCGGTGCCGCAGGGCTTCACGATCAGCACCGAGGCCTGCACGCGCTACTACGATGACGGCAAGAAGATTGGCGATGATATCCAGAAGCAGATCCTAGAGTACGTCAAGAAGCTCGAGGAGAGCGCCGGCAAGAAGTTCGGCGACAAGGACAATCCGCTCCTCGTGAGCGTCCGCTCCGGCGCGCGCGCGTCGATGCCGGGCATGATGGACACGATCCTCAACCTCGGCC
>CAMPAF010000190.1 GCA_946631535.1 uncultured Verrucomicrobiota bacterium | reverse complement strand
TGCGTCCAGAGCGACTGGCGCGACATGATGTTCCAGTCCACGTACTCCCAGCGCGAGTAGAGCAACCGCCCGTCGCGGCGCACGGTCACGCAGAAGTCGGCGAGCGTGTTGGACGAGATCATCTTCACGCCCGAGCCGTCGGCCTCCATCACGTGCACGCGCGTGGAGGGACCTTCCGCGCAGACGAGATGCGTGAGCGGCTCGCGCGAGGAGATGAACGCGAGGCGTCCGTCGGGGAGCGGTGCCGGGGACGTGTTGTGGGAAAGGCCGCTCGTCAGCGCCACGAGTCCTTTGCCGTCCACGTTCATCCGGTAGATGTGCCAGCACGGCGACTTGTGCCGGCGCATGGAGAACCAGATCGTCTTCGCGTCGTACGACAGGGCCAGGTCGAGGATGTAGGAGTCGTCCTCGGAGAAGAGGACGCGCGGCGGCTTTTCGGGATGTGCCGGGTCGAACACCTTGATCGCCGCGCCCCACACGTAGCCGTCGGGCCACGAGGAGAAGCCGATCTTCGACGGACCGGAAAACGTCCGCACCGGCGCGCCCTCCACGAACAGGATTGGCGGCAGCTTGCGCGTTTCGGCCGCGAGTCCCGGCGATTCGCGGGAATAGTCTGGCTCGGAGCCTTTTTGCGGCTTGTCCAGAATGAAACCGGCCAACGTAACCTCCCCGCTGCCGTCGTTGACGAGCTCCAACACGTGCGGCCCGTCGGGGAGGTCCTTTGCCACGGGAATTACCGCCGCCTGCGAACGTTCGGGACGCACAATGGCGTCAACCTCCGACCCGGCGAGGCTGATCGGCGCAAGCGAACGCCCATCGAGCCGCACGGCGAAGCGCCCGAGCCGCGCGAGCGAGTTGGTGTGCGTCACGTTCTTCCATGTGACGCGCGCTCCCGTGCGCGTGGACACCGCCACCGAGGTTCCCTCGAACCTCAGCATCACGGATTCGCCGACCGTGCCCGACATCCAGTGGCAGCGGGTTTCCTTTCCCGCGCGCTGGATCTCGGGGTACCAGTTCCCCTTCATCTCCACCTGCGAATGGCGCGGCGAGACGAACGCTCCGTCGGCCCGGCCTGCTGCCAGCGCAGCAAACACCAGTAACGCAATGCACGAAATGTCCGATCTTGCATTTTTCATCTTGCTGTCTTTCTCGGTTTGCTCAGTATGCACGGCAATCACAGCTGCCACTCATATCAGTACAGGAATCCCAAAAGCCAGAGCGGTATCTTGCGGCCAAAACCGACCTCCACATCGTCATTGACGACATAGCTGTCAGGAATATCCGCAATCTGGGAAAATCCCTTGCCCTCGCCCCCAACCTCAAAAAGATATCTTCCGTCAACAAGAAAATCGCCTTCCGGAGGATAAGTCACGTCGTGCAGGGACGAAACCTGGTTCAGAAAGAACGTCTCACGTTCGGTGCCGACATTTGACTCTGGATGCAGAGCCCGCATCAGGTTCGTATTGTCGCAGTAGATCTTTTCGGGACGCGACATCTCTTTCATTTTCTTGGATTTTGTAGAAAGAAGCCGAAGGAGTCCTGCGTCCTCCAGCGCGGCAAGCATCTTCAGCCCCTGGTTGCGGTCTGTCTCCAGTTCGGCATAGAGGCGTGACATGTTGGGTGTCTGCGGACACGACGCCGCGAGAATCATCAGCATCTTGCGTGTTTTCCTGATTGTCGCGATGCTGACTTCCTCTATTGCCGGATAGTCCTTTTCAAGAACCTCGTCCACCACTTCCCGGATGCGAATCCCATAACCGGCCTTCACTTCCTTATAGAACGGATAGTAGCCGTTCTTGAGGTACGTCCTGAACAGCGGAAGAACCTTGACCTTCCCAGTTATCTCCGTCGCGATTGAAACATGGTCTGAAAGGATTTGCTCAAGGGACAAAGGCGGGAAATCCGCGACTTTTTCGAATGAAAGAAACTCCCTGAAGGAAAGTCCGTCAAGCCGATACACCATCTGGCGCCGTGAAAGATCGCCTTGCGCACGATCAATCCTCAGCATCGAAGAGCCAGTGTATGCCAGGTTGAGATCCGGGTAGTCATCGTATATGTTCTTGATTTCCGTTTGCCAGTGCTCCGCATAATGCACTTCGTCCACGAAAAGATGCGTGCCGCCGTTTTTGTAATGCCAGTCCGCAACTTCGCGCAGGGAATGCTGGGCAAAGAACAGATTGTCGAGGGACACGTAAAAGGCCCGCCCGTTGTTTCGGAAGTTTTCCTTGATGCGTTGCATGAGCAGCGTTGTCTTGCCAACGCCACGAGGACCTTTCACGACGAGAAGCCGATCACCCCATTCGATGTTGGCGTAAAGATGGCGATGAAAGGCCAAAGAGGTCCTCGTTAGACGCCTTTGCATGGCCTCTGTCAGCATCGCAATGTCTTTTTCTGTCATGTCCTACCTCCAATCTGTCCGGAGATAATGTCTGAAGACACTAAAAAAAGCAATATTTAGTGTTTTCAAACATTAAATCATTCTTCGTATCTCATTTGATGGCAAGATTATAGCATAAATATTCCATGTATGCAAATCGGTGCCATTTCGTTTCGGTCGCAACAAGTTGCGACCCTCCCAAGGGTGGCGGCGGTCGCGCAGGAGCGCGACCCTCCCGCACTGGCTAGCGGAAGATGATCATCGTGCCAGGCGGGATCACGACGGGGCCTTCGTGCGCCCAGGACGGGCCGGCGATGAGGTGGCCCGTTCCGGCATGTTCGGGCGTCGTGCCGTCCACGCGGTCGTACAGCGTCACCTCGCCCTCCGGCGTGCGCACCGGCACCCAGTCGTGAATCAGCGTGCCGGAGCGGACCACCTGACAGCCGTAGATGCGCATCGCCGCGAAAGAGGACGCGGCGGGCTCACGGGTCGTCGGATTGCTGTAATAGGCCAGGAACATCAGCGCGCCGCCTGCCGTCGCGGGTGCCGTGTCCGCCGTCATGTGGCTTGCGCAGTCCACCGTGGCGGTCTTGTTCGCCAGCTTGACCCTGTGGCGCATGTCCCCATTGAAGACCGTGCCGAACGTCCAGTTGCTCTGGCAATTGTTGCTGTCAAAGCGGAATTGCGCCCCTCCTCCGTCCCAACACAGGCTCCAAGAATTATTCACCGTCGCACGCCGCGCGCAGAAAACACCGAGTGCGCCTTGCACGTCGCGCATCTTGAAGTCGAGCGTCAGCGTGTCCGCCGCCGGCGTCGGCACGTAGTCCGTCTTCAAGGCCGAAGCCCCGTCGCCCTCCACGTACTCGAGGCGCTCGTAGCCCTCGGGAAGCGCTCGGATCACGCGGAAGTCCGCCGACATCCCCTGCCCCGCATACGCCGATCCGGCCGTGCCCGAGACGACGGCGCGCGCCCAGCCTTCGGCGGCGTTGTTCGTGTACGTCACCGTGTAGTCCCTTCCCGGTTCGAGCGCCACGCCCGTCGTGCGGTTCGTCGCCGCCACGAACGGCTTGGGCGCGTGCCGCGGCTCGCCGTCCCACGCCTGGTCGGCCACGTAGACGTCGAAGTCCGCGAAGTCCGGCCCCGCGATGAACGCCCCGTTCCCGCTCGGCGTGATCATGGTGCCCGTCATCAGGTCGCACACCGTCGCCACGCCGCCCGACGTGCGCACCGGCACCCAGCGCCGGACGAGCGTGCCCTGACGGTACACGCGGAACTCGTACAGACGATGCCGCCCCTGGTACTGGATGTGGTTTTCCGTGCCGCCATAATAGCTTGCGAACAACATGATCGGTCCGCCGGCCTGCGTAAACGATGCGGCCACCGTACGTCGGATTCGGACGCTTCCCACGGTAAAGTCCGCGCCATGCGCTTTGATCGGGATCTTTACGCCCTGTGGGAAGAGGCCCGGCCAACCGATTGTCGGGTAGCCGTTGCCGGTGGATCCGCAATCGCAGCGGAAGGTGTCGCCAGCCAGCCGGAAGAGCGTAAACGACCCAACGTTGTTTTGCGCGCCGCGCGAACACCAGATCGCGGCGTTGGCGAGGTCCGTCAGCTCGATCTCCGTCTCCACGTGGTCTGTCTGCGGGTTGGCCGTCCAGTCGGTGAGCAGGTGCGTGGTGCCGTCACCTTGGATGTATTCGAGGCGCGTGACGCCCGCCGGCGGCGCGGGCGAGATGTTGAACGGCACGGTGGCGGAGAAGACGCCCACATACTTGCCCGCGCCCGTCACGGTGAGCGTGGCGAGTCCAGGCTGGCCGTTGTTCGCGTACGAGACCGTGTAGTCAGTCCCCGCCGCGAGGCGCGTTCCCGCGCCAGCCAGCGTCACGACGGGCGC
This sequence comes from uncultured Verrucomicrobiota bacterium, assembly GCA_946631535.1. The sequence goes on along the minus strand of CAMPAF010000190.1, from coordinate 1,749 downwards.
GGGCGTGCACGCGCCGCCCGCCGGGAGCGTCTGCACGGGAATCGGGGCCACCTCCACGCCGCCGACTACAGGGCCGGCGATGAACGCGCCCGTTCCCTGCGGCGTCAGCGCCTTGTCCTCCACGAGGTCGTAGAGCGTGGCCACGCCCTCGGGCGTGAGGACGGGCACCCAGTCGTGGATCAATTTCCCCGAACGGCGCACCGAGAACCGGTAGAGGCGCTGCGTGGACCAGCTGGCGACGTTGTTCCCCGTACCGTTCGAGTAGTAGGCGAAGATCGCCAGGTAGTTGGCGGCCTCCTCGAGTTCGGGGCTCGTCTGCTCGCCGGTGTCGGTCGAGTTGTTGTCGCCGTTGCTCAGCCACGCGGTCTTGTTCGCCACCCGCAGGCGATAGCGCGTGCCCGGCAGGTACATGCGGGAAGAGACGATGGAGCGAATCGTGGTGTTGTAGTCCAGCCGATGTTCAAGCTTGTTGCTGTTGTTCAGGATGAAGCAGTACGACCACGACCGCTGGGTGCCATTCCCCCGCGCGCAGAACACCCCGATCGTCTGATGCGCCGTGAACGCGAAATCCACGTCGATCTGGTCGTTCACGGGCTGCGGCAGGTAGTCCGTGACCCAGTACGACCGTCCGTCGCCCTGCACGTACTCGAGGCGCGTGTAGCCGGGCGGCGGCGCGGGGAGGATGTCGTACTCGGCCGCGAGGACGCGCTCGCGCGCGTGGGCGGAGCCGATCAGGGGGCGCACGAGGGCGCGGCCGCGCTCGTTCTCCAGGTAGCGCTCGTAGTCGACCTCGTAGTCCACGCCCTCCAGCAGGGGATCGCCCGTGGCCGCGTCCGTGACCGACAGGACCGGACGCGCCTCCGTCGCGCCTTCGCGTGCGAGCTGGGGCGGCACTGTTGCGGCGAGGGGCGGGTCGGTCATGTCCCGAGCACCGCCCGCGCCGAACGCGCCGGTGCCGAGCGGCGTCAGCACGCCGCCCTCGACGGCATCCGCCAGCGTCACCACGTTGTCTGCCGTGCGCACGGGCACGAAGTCGCGCACGAGCACGCCGTCACGCCAGATCTTGAACGAACGGAGGCGGTGGTTGCCGATGTTCGCGACGCTCTGGAACACGCCGTCGGCGTACTCTCCCGACGCGTAAAGGATCAGCGGGCCGGGCGTCTCGGTGAAGTCCGGGTTCGCGGGGATGTCCACGCGCGCGCCGTTGCTCACCGTCGTCGTGCCGTTGGAGACGGTGATCGTGTAGGGGCACCCTGCCGTCAGCTTGATGTTGCGCGAGATCTCGCTCGTGGCCGTGCCGTAGTCCGCGCGCACGTAGTTCGTCCCGTAATCGAACATCGTACAGCTTGACTGGTATTTGCCGCCGACATATGCGCGCGAGCACCAGAACGCGGCGGTCGTGTTGTCCACGATCTCGACGACCGCCTCGAACACGTCGTTGTTGGGACGGATCGTCCAGCCGGTGTCGAGGTAGGCTGTCTTGTTGCCCTGGATGTACGCGAGCGGCGTCGCGCCCTCCGGCAACGCCGCGAAAACCGCATTCACGCCGAGCGACACCGCCGCCAGCGCGACCAAACCGATCTGTCTCCTCATCTTCTGCGCTCCTTCTTCTCGGCGCGCAGAATTTACCTTCCTACAATTTTACGTAGGGCTATCATATCACATTCCAGCCTTTTTTGACAAGCCGCGATTCAAGGGGCGCATCTGCGTAATTCACCGCCGAGCCTTCTGATGATTGGAAACAACTAT
>CAMPAF010000189.1 GCA_946631535.1 uncultured Verrucomicrobiota bacterium | reverse complement strand
CGTTGGCCTCCGAAGCCGAAGGTTGCTGGTTCGATCCCAGTCAGTCGCACCAATCAAGGAAGGTGGTGACATGAAGAAAGTGCATTTCACGAAGATGCATGGCGCGGGAAACGATTTCGTGCTGATAGACGATCGCGAGGAGACTTTCCCCGTACATGACCATCTGCGCCTTGCGGCTCTCGCGACGGCGCACACGGGCATCGCCTGCGAGGGCGTGATACTCGTCCAGCCGTCCAAGGTGGCCGATTTCCACATGGCGTTCTTCAATCCCGACGGGACCGAAGCGGACCTCTGCGGGAACGGCGCGCGCTGCGTTGCGGCGTTCGCGCGGGAGATCGGCGTGGTGCGCTCGCCGGCCATGACGTTCCACACGCGCGCCGGACTGGTGGACGCGGAGATCGTCGGGCCGGGCAGCGTGAAGGTGTGGATGCCGGAGCCCCGGCACCGCCGCTACAACATGCAGGTGCAGCTGCCGGGACATGCGGTCACTGGCGACTTCGTCGAGGCGGGAGTGCCGCACTTCATCGTGCAGTGCACGAGTGTGGCGGCGGCCGACGTGGAGCATCTCGGGCGCGAGCTGCGCCTGGCGGAGACGTTCGCTCCCGACGGCACCAACGTCGACTTCGTGCAGTACATTCCCCCGCGCAAGGCGCTGGTGCGCACGTACGAGCGCGGAGTGGAGGGCGAGTCAGGAGCTTGCGGGACCGGCGCGGTGGCGGTGGCGATCGTCGGCGTGGAGACGAAAGGGATGTCGCTTCCGCTCAGGGTGCGCACGTCGCAGGGATACGAGCTTGTGGTCGACGGCGACTGGCGTCAGACGAAGGGCACGGGCTTCACGCTCACGGGTCCTGTCAAGAAGGTCTTCGATGGCGAGATCGACCTAGACTCGCTGGATATCGGCACAGAGATGGAGTAGGTGAAACGGAAGGAACAACATGGCGGAGATTATAGTTGCGCTGGATGTAAACAGCAGAGCTGAGGCGGAGGCGAAGGTGCGTCTCCTTGGCGATGCGGTGAACTTCTACAAGATTGGCCTCGAGCTGTTCACTGCCGAGGGACCCGACGTGGTGAAGGCGGTGAAGGCCTTCGGGAAGAAGGTGTTCCTCGACCTCAAGTTCCACGACATTCCGCGCACGGTGGAACGGTCCGTGACGAGCGGCGGCAAGCTCGGCGTCGACCTGATGACGATCCATTCGGTCGGCGGCAAGGCGATGATACGCGCGGCGGCGGATGCGGCGGCGGCATTTGGCGAAGCTGGTCCGAAGATTCTTGCGGTGACGGTGCTGACGTCGCTCGACGCGGGAGACCTGGCGGACATCGGCGTTGCGGGCCGCACGCCGGCGGAGCAGGTGCAGGCCATGGGACGGCTCGCGCTCGACAACGGCGCGGCGGGAATCGTCTGCAGCCCGAAGGAGGTTCGTGCGATGCGCGATATCCTCGGTCCTGCGGCGCTGCTTGTGACGCCGGGCGTGCGTCCTGCCGGGGCTGCGGTCGGCGACCAGAAGCGCGTCGCGACGCCGGGAGAGGCAGTGCGTGACGGTTCGACGCATCTCGTGGTGGGGCGTCCGATCCTCGCGGCGGAGGATCCCGTCGCGGCCGCGCGCGCGATCGCGGCAGAAATGGCGGCTGCCCGATGAGCGGGCGTGACAGCAGGCGCCGAGTGGTCGTCACGGGCATGGGAATCGTCAGCCCGCTCGGCAACGACGTGGAGACCGCTTTTGCCCGCCTCAAGACGTTCGAGAACTGCGTCGAGGCAATTCCAGAACTCGCCGAGTACGAGGGGCTAAACTCCCATCTTGCGGCCAAGTGCCGGTTCGAGCGGCCGGCGCACTACACGCGCAAGGTGATACGCACGATGGGAGAGTGCTCCATCCTGGCACTCAACGCCACGGAGCAGGCACTTGCGCAGGCCGGCCTTGACGATGCAACCTTGCAGGGGGGCAGGTGCGGCGTGGCGTACGGTTCATGCTCTGGTTCTATTCCGCCGCTCATGGACTTCTACTCCATGCTGGTGACGAAGAAGGTTCAGAGCGTCACCTCTGGCACCTATCTGAAGCTAATGCCGCAGACGACTGCCGTCAACCTGAGCGTGCATTTCAAGACGCACGGTCGGCTCGTGCCCACGGGAACTGCCTGCACGAGCGGATCGCTTGCGCTGGGGAACGCCGCCGAACTCATCCGCTGGGGCGTTCAGGACGTCATGATCGCCGGCGGCGCGGAGGAGTTCAGCGCCACTCAGGTGGCGATCTTCGACACGCTCTACGCCACGTCACTGCGCAACGATGCTCCGCGCACGACGCCCGCGCCGTACGATACGGACCGCGACGGCCTTGTCATCGGCGACGGAGCGGGGACGTTCATCCTCGAGGAATACGAGCACGCTAAGGCGCGAGGCGCGAAGATCCTAGCGGAGCTTGTCGGCTTCGCAGAGACGACGGACGGCACGCACGTGACGAACCCGAACGCCGACACGATGGCGTACGCGCTTAGGGACGCGCTCGCGGATGCGGGGCTGGACGGTGCGTCTATCGGCTACGTGAACGGACACGGCACGGCCACGCGCGCTGGCGATGTGGCAGAGAGCACGGCCACGCGCGCCATCTTCGGGCGAGCCGTGCCCATCTCCTCAATCAAGAGCTACATCGGACACACGCTCGGCGCGTGCGGTGCCATCGAGGCGGCGATGACGGTAAAGTCGCTCCAGACCGGCTGGTATCCCCCCACGTTGAACCTGAAGAATCCAGATCCCGCGTGCGCAGAGCTCGACTACATCTACGGCGACGGCCGCAACATCGATGCCGAATACGCTATGACGAACAACTTCGCGTTCGGCGGCGTCAACACTTCGCTCATATTCGCGCGTGCCTGAACCGGCATGTGACACGGCCATGTTCGCTGTCCGCTCATACATGCTCGACATCAGCCGCGACAAGGTGCCCACGATGGGCACGTTGAAGCAGCTGGTGGACATCCTGGCGCGCTTCGACTACAACCAGTTCCAGCTCTACACCGAACACACGTTCGCCTACGCGGCGCACAAGGCGGTGTGGGAGAAGGCGTCGCCGCTCACGCCCGAGGAGATACGCGAGCTGGATCTCTACTGCGTGATGCACGGCATCGAGCTCGTGCCGAACCAGAACTGCTTCGGACACATGGAGCGGTGGCTGACGAAGCCTGGCTACAACCATCTCGCCGAGCTGCCCAAGGGCGGAGCGCCGCTTCCTTGGGGAGGCTTCAAGAAGGATCCGACCACTCTCTGTCCCACTGATCCGGCATCGCTCGAGTTCGTTGATGGGCTGCTTGGCGAGCTGCTGCCGAATTTCGAATCGCGGCTCGTCAACATCGGCTGCGACGAGACGTTCGACCTGCGGGGCAACGGACGCAGTGCCGCCGCCGTGAAGGAGAAGGGCGAAGGGCGCGTGTATCTCGACTTCCTGCTGAAGGTGGCCGACCTCGCGCGCAAGAGGGGGAAGCGTCCGATGTTCTGGGGCGACATCATACTCAAGCATCCGGAACTCGTGGGCGAGCTGCCGAAGGACATGATAGCTCTCGACTGGGGATACGAGGGCAACCATCCGTTCATGGAGGAGGCGGCCAAGTTCCAGGAGGCGGGACTCGACTTCTACGTCTGTCCCGGCACCAGCTCGTGGAACTCGCTCGGCGGGCGCGTGGAGAACATGCGCGAGAACATGATGGCCGCCGAGAAGGCGGGGCACCGCTACGGCGCAAAGGGGTTCATGGTGACGGACTGGGGCGACGGAGGCCACTGGCAGCCGCTTGCGGCGTCGTTGCCTGGTCTCATCCTAGGCGGCAACCTTGCCTACTCCGGTTCATCCGCTGGAAAGATGGACCTGGAGGAGGCGCTCGACACCGTGATGGGCGTGCCTCTCGGCGGCGTACTGCTGCGGCTCGGGACGCTCTACCTGCGCGGCGGCGCGCTGAGGGCGAACGCCAGCGAGCTCTTCCGCATCCTCGCGAACGACCATTCCTACTCGCGCCATCCGAACCTTACCGACCGCGTGCTGGTCGAGATATCCGCAATCGCCGAGAACTGCCGGCACGAGGCGGCGAAATACGTGCGCGGCGCGTATCCGAACGTGTGGGCGCAGGAGATCATGCACATGGCGAACCTCGTGGACGCGGCCTGCAACCGGCGGGACATGCGCCGGCTCCAGTTCCTGCGCGAGGAGCACGACCGGGTGTGGAAGCTGCGCAACCGCCCCGGCGGCATGGACGACTCCCGCGAAAAGCTCCCAAGGTTCTGACATGGCGAGCAAGGCGACAGATCCTGTAGGATTCTTCGACAGCGGACGCGGCGGGCTCTGCGTGCTGGAGGCGTTCAGGAAGCGGCTGCCGCTCGAGAAGACCATCTACATCGCCGACACCGAACACTGCCCATACGGCAACAAGCCGCCCGAGGAGATCGTGGCGCGGGCGAAGGCTCTTACGGAACAGCTGCTCGCGCAGAGGTGCAAGCTGATCGTGGTGGCGTGCAACACGGCGACGGCGGCGGCGATCGACGTGCTGCGCGCAACGTGGCCGGAGGTTCCGTTTGTGGGGATGGAGCCGGCCGTGAAGCCGGCCGTCCTGCGTTCGAAGAGCGGCATCGTTGGCGTGCTGGCGACGGCCGGCACGTTCAGCGGACGCCTGTACCGCGAGACGTGCGCGCGCTTCGCGAAGAAGACGCGCGTCCTCACGTGCGTGGCCGACGACTGGGTGACGCTCGTCGAGAAGGGAGAAACCACAGGCCCCCGCGCCGAGGCGTCGGTGCGCGCCTGCGTTGAGCCGCTCCTCGCCGCGGGAGCCGACCATCTCGTGCTCGGCTGCACCCACTTTCCGCACCTCAAGCCGCTCATCGAGCAGGTTGCCGCCGGACGGGCCGAGGTGCTTGATCCCTCCGACGCCGTGGCGCGCCAGGCCGAGCGCCTGCTTGCCGCCCGCAGCCTCCTCGCCACCAGTGCCGCCGCATTGCCAATTTCATAGCACCCGCCGCCCCTACCGCGGGAGGGTCGCAGTTTACTGCGACCGGCGTTCCATCGCCGCCCGCCGCCGCCACAACCCGTCGAGTTTTGCTATACTATTTGCATAAAGCACCATGCATGCCGCCGAAAAACAGATTGAGGAGGAACGCCATGACCGCTGGGTTGTGTCCGACGATGTCTATGCGCCACATAACGATCCCGACCCGCGCCTCGCCTGTGCCTGCCAGTACGCCGAGACGATAACGGGAAATACATCGGTTGAGGTGAGGTGTGCATGAAATGCATTGTCGAGCTTTTCGGCGACGACCGGAACGGGCGGAAGATGATCGCGTGGGGGCGGCGCATCGGCTGCACGGACGCCGGACACGTGTTTGACGCCGAACGCCGGAAGGTCGCCACACGTCTTCTCGTGGATGACGCCAATCCGTCGCAGAAGTCGTATCTCCTCGAACTCGTCGACAACCCCGTCGGCGTGAAAGCCATCGTCCCGGCGTAGCCCCCCAGTAGAACGGGCTGCCAGCCCGTTCATCTGCCTCTCACGCCGCCAAGATGGCGGCTCCCCATGCGGGAGGGCCACAATTTATTGCGGCCGCATATCTTCCATCTCCCACGGGAGGGTCGCGCTCCGTCGCGACCGACCGGTAGGGGTCACGCGTCCCGCGTGACCGCATGGAGAGCCGCCATCTTGGCGGCGGTGGGGCGAGGCGTCCCGCCGAGCCGGATGGTGGGGCGAGGCGTCCCGCCGAGCCGCATGGTCGCCTCGCGCCCGCCCTCTTTGATGCGGGGACTTAGGAAAGTCTGTTTTGACCTCTCCAACCATCCACGGACCGCGAAAATCTGTTATACTACCGCCATGAAAGTTTGCGGGAAAAGCATGGGTTCACGGAAATGTGCGCAGGACAAGGCCTCTGGGCCGGCCAAGCGCACCATCCTCGTCGCAGGCATGGGCACATCCCCGGCGGTGCTGACGGAGACGGTCTTTGAAAAGGAACTTATATGAAGAAGGCAACACAAAAGAAAAGATCGACTCTTGTGAATGGCAGCGTCGAGA
>CAMPAF010000188.1 GCA_946631535.1 uncultured Verrucomicrobiota bacterium | reverse complement strand
ACCTGCAGTACTACTTCGACCGTCCGCGCGTGAACGGCGATCCCCACGGCCAGGCGCCGATGCTCTGGATCTCGTCCGTGCTGCTGGAGAAGTGATCATTTGCGTTTCTAGAACCTGCCAGAAAGGACAACGACGTGGAAAACCTTGCACTTGACCCGACGAAGATGAAGGACTGGGAAATCGCGGAGGCGGCGGAGGCGACGCTGCGTCCGGCGGCGGAGCTGGTGGCCGAGCTGGGCCTCCAGGAGGACGAGTGGGATCCCTACGGGCGCGTGCTAGCGAAGGTGGACGCGACCAAGGTGCTGAAGCGCCTCGGCGGCAGGAAGCGCGCGAAGTACATCGACGTGACGGCCATCACGCCCACCGCGCTCGGCGAAGGCAAGACCACCACCACGCTCGGCCTCGTGCAGGGGCTTGGCCGCCTCGGCAAGAAGGTGATCGGATGCGTGCGCCAGCCCTCCGGCGGACCCACGTTCAACATCAAGGGCAGCGCCGCTGGCGGCGGCCTCGCGCAGGTGGTGCCGCTCACCTCTCTCTCGCTCGGCCTCACGGGCGACATCGACGCCATCACGAACGCGAACAACCTTGCGATGGTGGCGCTCAACAGCCGCATGCAGCACGAGCGCAACCACGACGACGCCTGGCTTGCCGAGCGCGGACTCAAGCGGCTCGACATCGACCCCACGCGCGTGCAGATGCGCTGGGCGATGGACTTCTGCGCGCAGGGCCTCAGGAACATCGAGATCGGCCGCGGCGGTCGACTCGACGGCTTCGAGATGCCGAGCGGCTTCTACATCACCGTGGCGAGCGAGGTGATGGCGATCCTCGCGATGGCGGCCGACCTCGCCGACCTGCGCGCGCGCTTGGGGAAGATCATCGTCGCCTACTCGAAGTCCGGCGTGCCCGTCACGACGCGCGACCTGGAGGTGGACGGCGCGATGTGCGCGCTCCTCGTGAACGCCGTGAAGCCCACGCTCATGCAGTCCCTGGAAGGGCAGCCGATGTTCGTCCACGCCGGGCCGTTCGCGAACATCGCGATCGGGCAGAACTCGGTGATCGCGGACAGGCTCGCGTGTGCGCTCGGCGACTACGTCGTCACGGAGAGCGGATTCGCCAGCGACATGGGCTTCGAGAAGTTCTGGAACATCAAGTGCCGCTGCTCCGGCCTGAAGCCGGACGCCGTGGTGCTCGTGGCGACCGTGCGCGCGCTCAAGGCGCACGGCGGCGCGCCGGCCGTGAAGGCGGGCCTGCCGCTCGATCCGGTGTACACGCACGAGAACCTCGACCTGTTGCGGAAGGGGTGCGACAACCTGCTCGCGCACATCGACATCATCCGCCGCTCCGGCGTGCAGCCCGTGGTGTGCCTCAACGCGTTCTACACGGACACGCCAGCCGAGCGCGCGCTCGTGCGCGAGATCGCCGAGAAGGCCGGCGCCAGCTTCGCCGTGTCCGACCACTGGCTCAAGGGCGGCGCTGGCGCGCTGGAGCTCGCCGAGGCCGTGGTGGCCGCGTGCGACCAGCCGAACGAGTTCGCGTTCCTCTCGTCTGACGACGAGCCGCTCGCGGCCCGCACGGAGGCGCTCGTGAAGGAGGTCTACGGCGGCGACGGCGTGGACTGGAGCGACGAGGCGAAGGCCAAGCTCGAGGCGCTGCAGGCCGATCCGGAGACGGCGAGGCTCCCGATCTGCATGGCCAAGACGCAATACTCGCTCTCGCACGACCCGAAGCTGCTCGGCCGTCCTAAGGGCTGGCGGCTCCCGGTGCGCGACGTCCTCATCTACAAGGGCGCGGGGCTCGTGGTGCCCGTGGCGGGCGAGATCAAGCTCATGCCGGGCACGTCCGCCTCGCCGGCGTACCGCCGCATCGACGTGGACGTCGAGACGGGGCACGTCCACGGCCTCTTCTGACGGCAACATGCTGCCGCTGTTCAACGACATAGTCTGCCCGTATTTCCGCCATGGCGTCATCTACGCCAGAAATTTCTGACGCGTGTAGAAGGGGCGAAAGTCTGGAGGCAAAAGTCGAAAGCAGGAAAAAGCAATGCACATCGACACTGACAATGCGCAGTCCAGGGAGTTCAGGATAAGCTGGACGTGAACATCACTTTCGGCTTGCGTGTGTAGGCAGGCTGCATCTGCTGCGCTGGTCCTCCATGCAGGTAAACTTCATGCCATGAAAATAGGAGAACGATAATGAGAAGAATGATTGCTGTTCTGGCGATGGTGGGAATGTCCGCCTTGCCGCTTGCCGCCGATGTGCCGCAATCGTGGACATACTATGCGGCGGATGACGCGGAGAACCCGTTTCTCGGCGAGGGCATCGGCTGCCTCTCCAACGAGACGTGGATGCTCTGCGCCAACATCCGCAGCGCATCCGCCAATACGCTGATAGTCTCGCCGCGCAACGACCACGAGAACGCCTTCCTGAACGGCGTGAGCAACGCGGAGACGCTCGACCTGCGCGGCACGATCACCTCGCCGGACGGCGAGACCACGTATACGATTTCCCATATCGCGCAGTTCGCCCTCGGTGCCGATCCCACGAAAAGCACGCCGCGTGCCTTCATCGCGCCCACGACCGTGAACGGCGGGCTCTGGGGCTGGTTTCACGGCATCACCAAAGACGCGAACGGAGAGACCGTAGCCGAGCCGAACGCGAACTACACGAACATCACGATCGACATCCCCGGTTGGTTCGAGACCATCGACTATTATCAGGTACCCCGCACGTCAGGGGAAATCAACTGGACGCTCAGGCTGCCGCAGCTTCGGCAGATCAACGGCGGGGCGCTGACGCGGTATCAGGGAGGAGACGCCATCGCCCATAAGATGACCGGCACCTTCAACGAGAACACCTTCCCCTCCCTCCGCCGCATCGGCAACAACGCGATGAGCAACCAGAAGTTTGCGGGGCGGCTCTACTTGCCGGCTCTTGAAACGGTCTACGATTGGGGTCTCAACGGCAATACCCCCGGTTTCACGGAAATTGTCCTCTCGCCTACGAAGAATTCGATCTACACGCTTGGGAAAGGGTGCCTCGGCTGGCTGTACAACGTCACCAACGTCGTGATCGGCCTTTCTCCCACCAACAGGCTGTCGGATCAGGCCTTCTCAGGCAATACCAAGATGACGCGCGTGGAGTTTACGGGATCGCCGCCGAACTTCACGTCAGACGCCGCTAATGTGTTCACGGGGCCCGGCGCGCTGGGCATCACCTTCATCGCGCCGGACACGTCCGCCTGGCAGGCGTTCCTGAAGCCGTTCGAGACGTCGGGCGACTTCGTCCGCTGGTCGAACGAGGCGATCCGCGCCGCGCACAACGCCAACCCGAACAAGCCCACGGTCGTCGGCACCGTCTCGGCGAACGTGTTCAGGTCCAACCAGCAGCACTACCTGGCCGTCGCCCGCGAGCCGCTGACGGACTGGATCGACTTCGATCCGTTCTTTGGCGACCAGGTGACGTGCGACTTCACGCCCGACGCCGAGGGGCGCATTCCGATGGGCGTGACGGCCACGTTCACCGCCGTGCCCAACACGTCGCGCGGCGGCGTGTTCGCGGGATGGTACGGCGACGTGCCGGGCGGGAAGTGCATGGACGCGTCGATCACCGTCCACCTCCGCGACAAGCCCAACGGCATGCGTCCGTACATCTTCGCGCGCTTCACGCATCCGTGGGCGCTGATCGACGACGGCGGAAGCAACGTGATCCTCGACAACGGGCAGTTCCGCATCAAGGGAGTGGTCAACGGGCGCAACGTGTCGTTCGCGCGTGGCTCGGCGTGTTCGCTGTACGCCGACGACAACACGGGCAGCGGCGTGCTGGATTTGGGCGGCATGGTAACGAACGCCGCCGGCGAGGTGTACGCGATTGTCAACATCAAAGGAAGCACGGGCGCGCTGGCGGCATCCAAGGACAACACCGTGCCCGCCGCGCGGATGTTTGTGACGCCGGGCACGATGACGGGGTGGAACGTGGCCCAGCACTTCCACGCGACGAACCGACGCGCGTCCTACGAGACGGTCGTCGTCGACGAACCGAATGTCAGCGGAGGCATATTCTGCGCGTGGATGTTCTCGGACCACTCGACGCTCAAGCATGCGATCTTCCGTGGCGAAGGGCTCAAGTTCGGCAGCGTCGACGGCGTGCTCTACAACACGCAGGTCAAGTACACCGATGTAAGCTGGTGGCATCTGCCGGGCGTGACGTCGATTCCAAACGGGCAGATTAGCGGCGCAGCCAACCAGCGGTTCTACGGGGCGTTGCACCTGCCGTTCCTGACGAAAGTGGGAAACACGAACTTCAAGGGGAACGACAATCTCAACGAGGCAGTGTTCGGCGACGGCGACAAGAATTCGCGCGTGACGTCCATCGGGACGGATGCCTTCAACGGCGCGTCGGGCTTGACCAACGTCGTCCTCAACGCGGCGGCGAACCTGACGGTCGGCGCGAACGCGTTCGCCGGCGCGTCGGGAATCAAGACGGTCACGTTCCTCGGTCCGGCGGTGAGCGAGGACGCGTTCGGCGGCATTCTGGCGGGCGTGGCGGCATCGGACACGGCGAAGCCCGTGATCGTGTACGTGTCGGAGTTCCAGCCGACGTGGCTGCAGACGGGGTACGTTTCGCCCGTCGATCCGTCGGAGGCGGCGTACCTCCCGGCGGGCGAGCGCGTACTGGGCGTCTATCGGGCGGGGGTGGCCGCGCCGTCGGGCAAGGCGTGGGTCTGCCATCGCCCCAGCCCGTTCGATCCGAAGGGCACGCGTTTCATAATTCGATGAGCGAGGCTCGCCAAGCACCAACCGCGAAATTGTGCTATACTATCTTCCATGAAAAACCTTGCGATGCGTGTGGCGGCGATGGGAATCGCCGGAGTGGTGGTTGCGCTAGACTGCGCGGCGGGGACGCTGCTGGTGCCGGTCGACGTGACGACGAACATCAACGTGGCGGCGGACACGACGCTCACGGACGCCGTGACGGTGTCCGACCGGTCGGCGATCGAAAAGACGGGCGCGGGCACGCTGACTTTGCCGGGCGGGCAGTTCACGCAGAACAAGACCGTCCAAATCAACGTGCGCGAGGGTGCCGTGGCGTTCACGCCCTCGCCGCAGGCGCTCGCCGCCTACCCGCAGCCGACGGAGACGATGAACAAGGCGGCGTTCTGGCTGGAGAGCCGCACGAACCTCGTCAAGGAGGGCGACGACATCGTCGAATGGCGCGACGTGCGCGACGTCGACCCGGCGGCGACGAACCACTACTACGCCGTCGCGGAGCATTCGTGGTCGGATCTCTGTCCGCAGGAGGCCACCTACACGGAAAAGCCGGTCGTCTACTTCCAGGGGTACCAGTCCGGCTGCTGGATGAACTGGCAGAATCCGGCCGGCGGCCAGGCGACGGTGGGCAACCTCTACCACGTGTTCATCGTGCATGGCGCGGCAAGATATTGGGGGTACGTGCTGGGGCAGAGAAACGGGCAACGGCCGTATTTCCAGCCGAATGGAGTGGGCGCGGGACGGGTAGCGCCATCTGGATCGCCCACAACGCCGAGAACAGGCCGATGCATTCATCGCGGACGTATCGCGACGGGATCGAAGTCGATCCGTTCACGACGGGGCAGGGAACGGGCATCCACGTGATCGAGGTGGACTGCCTGGAGCAGCGTCAGTCGGCGCAGTGTTTCTACAATGACCGCGACTACTGGAAGGATGCGAACGGCTATAACCCGATGTTTGGCCCTACAAGCACGACGCAGATCGGGGGCGGCAAGCGCGCGGGCGGCGAATACATCTGCGAGATGCTCCTCTTCACGAACCGCCTTTCCGAAGTCGAGCGCGTGTCGGTGTCCAACTGGCTGCTCGCGAAGTGGAAAGACGCGACGCCGCCGCAGAGGCCTGACGTTTCCGTGGCGCTCGCCACGAACGCAACCGTCGCGATCGAGGGCGATGCCGTGGCGGCGGCCCATGTGACGGGCGACGGCACGCTCGTGAAGACGGGATCGGCTACGCTCGTGATGCCGTCCCTCACGCAGCCCGCGCCGCGCACGGTGCACGTGCGCGTGGACGAGGG
>CAMPAF010000187.1 GCA_946631535.1 uncultured Verrucomicrobiota bacterium | reverse complement strand
AGATGCGCTCCTCGTCGTAGCCGATGTGCAGGAAGCGCGGATGGTCGAACATCTCCGCCGCGTCGCGGATCACCTCGCGGCAGACCCGGTAGTACGGCCTGGTCGTCACCATGCGCCCGTACTCCTTGAGCCAGGCGTCGTGCGCCGTGGAGAAGTTGAGCTTCGGAATCGGCTCAATACCGAGTTTCTTCAGCCGACGCACCTCCGTGCGGACCCAGTCTGGGGAACGCGACCCCTTGACCGCCAGCTCGGGATGGCTGGGATAGACCGGGAACTCGCCGAGGTCAATCACCACGAGGTTCATCTTGCGCAGCAGCAGGTGGTCCACGAGCTTCTGCCACAGCGCGTCGTCGAACTTGAGGTGGTCGTTGCAGAGGCGTCCGTTCGTGATCTTCGTCACGCCCTCCGGCAGCGACTCGCCCCACATGTTGTGGCCCCAGTGCAGCAGGACGCCGCGGATGTCCTCGGGCTTCTTCGCGAATGCAGGCGCGGCCGCAAACGCCGCGGTGCCGCCGATGAACTCTCTTCTCGTCATGGTTTGTGTTCCCTTCAAGCTTGGTCCGTGAGCATGAACGGCTGGGAGAAGAGCACCTCTTCCGAACCGTCCGTCGCGTAGGCCTTGACGCGCGCGAAGACGTGGAGGCCCGGACCTTGCCAGTACGCCTCCTTTTCGACCGTCCAGGAGACGTCCGTTCCCGTCGTCTCCTTCACGACGCCGCGCGCGGTTATCACCTCGAAGCGGGCGGGCTTGTCCGTCGCCGCCGTCACGGCCTTGCCGTCCACAATGTTTGGACCGCCGGCTGAGGGCGTTGGCGTGTAGAAATAACCGCTGGCGCCTCTTCCCGTGCCGAGGGTGGCACCGTTAAAGTTGTTTGCCGAGTTGTTTACATCGGTCATGTGTACCATCACTCTGCCGTCCGTTTGAGCACGGATACCCCAAGCCGGATCACCGGCCGTCGATCCGTTGCGCATGACAAGAATGCTGGACCTTTCAAAGATTATGGGTCGACCGAATTTACTACGGCATATACACCCTCGCCGCCCTGCATGGCCGCTCCGTTCGCGCCTTCGTTGAAGTGGTACCATGCCACGGTTCTTGCGTGAAGGCCGAATGCGCCAGCGGCAACCGCGGCTGCCGTGATCAAAAGCCGGTTTTTCCTATGCTTCATGAAGAACTCCTTCTTTGCGTTGCGCAGAATGGGGATTTTTCCTCCAAGCTGATGTTTGCGATTATATCATATTTTCGTCCGTTGGTTTATAAAATCCGACAATGTGCGGCATGGCGGCCGCAAGATATGGTATCCTATCCGCGACGAAAGGAATACAGGAAGTGGAAGCGATAGCAACATCATTCGCCATCTTCGCATGCGCCGTGGCATTTGCGGACGGATCGTCCGGCTCGCTGACGGTCGGATGCCCGGTCTCCGGCATCGACGAGTTCCGCACGATCGCGACGTTCGCCAAGTCCATCGGCGCCACGCACGTCGACGCCAGCCAGGTCGAGCACTCCCTTTGGCAGTGGAACATGAACAGGAAGGATCCATATCCCAACTGGTCGATGCACCGCGCGTCGATCTTCAAGTTCATCGTGCCGCCCGAGCTGTCGCAGTACCTTCCCGCCGACTATGCGGCAAGGAATCTCCGCGAGCTCGAAGAGCGGGCGAAGGTGCTACGCGAGCTCGGCCTCAAGGCCGACTTCACCGGCATGGAGCCCGCGTACTTCCCCGAGCAGGCCTACCTCGACCATCCCAAGTGGCGAGGCGCGCGCTGCGACCAGACGCGCCGTTCGCGGAGCGAGTACTACGCGCCGTGCGTCGAGAACTCCGAAGTCCGGCGCATGTACGTGGAGGCGGTGGCGAAGCTCTGCGCGGTCTGCCCGTTCGACCGGTTCAAGTTCAGGTGCAACGACTCGGGAAGCGCGCTGTGCTGGAGCGAGTCCCTCTACCCCGGGAAGAACGGCCCGGCGGCCTGTCGCAGCGTACCGTACGGGAAGCGCGTGGCCGACGCGCTCTCCATCTTTCAGGAGGGTGCCGCCAAGGCGGGCCTCCCCGACGCGAAGGTCAACTTCCGCGCGAGCCTCGGACCCGAGAACGCCATCTTCCCGTGGATGAAGCCGGGGCAGAGCGTCAATAACAAGACGGCCCAGGGCACGGCGGCGGCGTACGTCGTGGGCTTCCCCAACAGGTTCGCCGACTGCTCCGCCCCCATCCTCGGGATGACTCGCCTCCCCTTCCTCGTCGCGCAGCTCCAGGCCGCGCAGCAAAACCCCGGCGCGGACGTCGAGGTCGGCCTGCGCTCCCTGCGCGAGGCCTGCGCCATCGAACTGCTGCGCCGGCACATGCACACGCCCGTTGGCGACGGCCCCGTCGCGAAATGGCAGGCCGTGCGGGAAGTTGCCGAGTCGTTCGTCGGCAAGGAGCACGCGGCCGAGCTAGCGGAGGGCTACGAGGCGCTGGAGACGTCGCTGGACCGGGTGGCCAGCTTCTACACGGGCGGACACCTCTTCCTGCTCGGGTCGCTCCACCAGCGATGGTTCCTGCGCCCGTTCGTCGCGTTCCCCGGCGAGCTCGAGGGCGAGGACCGCGCGTACTGGCGCGACTACATCTTCCAGGCGCAGACCGAAGAGGATGCGGGGAACCTCCTCGACCTGCAGGGACACCGCTGGCTGAGCGGCTACGGCGGCGCCTTCCTTTCGAACATGGCCTTTTACAGAGGCGCGCTTCCGCTCGCGTTCAAGGCGCACGGCATCTTCTCCCGCGCGCGCCAGTGGGCGGTGGACGCTCGCGCGGCACGCTACCTCAATGACCAGACGCAGAAGATCGCCATGTACATCTGCATCATCAAGAACGCACGCAACGCCGTGCAGTTCCAGTCGATCCTAGACCGCACCGACTTCACCGCCACGCCGTGCGACACCTCGCCAGCTATCGACGAGCAGGGCGACGTGCGGCTGTACAAGATCAACCAGATCGTCCGCGATGAGATCGACAACTCCCTGCGCATGATCGACATCCTCGAGCAGGCGTCGGATCCGGTGTTCGAGCACGCGGCGTCGGACAAGGAGCAGACGATCATGCGCCTCGGCCCGAAGGCGTCCGTGATACGCGACCTCAAGCGGCGCATCGCCATCATGGAGGCGCACCGGCGCGATTTCACCCGCCTCTACCGGAGCTACAACAAGTAGTCCTGTTCCTTGACGGGCCGCAGTGCGCCCTGCTGATCATGCGGCGTCCATCGGAACTCCGCCACAAGTGGAGCGAGACGGCCAGGGCGCAGCTTGCTGCGACCGCACTATTCGCGAATCGCCGAATCGACGGAGCTGCATCGCCCTTGAGCCGTCTTTCACGTGACAAATTCCGCGAGCAGTTGCGGCGGCTTACCGGGACAGGAGGCGGTGGACGGAACTCCACGAGGAGTAGCCGCAGAGGGCGGCGACCTCGTCGCGCAGCTGCGTGCGGAATGGCTGCACGGCCATCTGGGCGCGCCTGCGGCGCACGGCGCGGATTTCGTCGAGGATCGAATGCCCGAGGGCTGCGCGGAAGCGGATCTCCGCCATGCGCCGTCCGCAGGGAAACGTGGCCGCCACGTCGCGCGCCCTGAGTCCCTCGCAGGCCTTCTGGCGGATGAGCTCGCACGCCGCGAGGACCGCCGGGTCGTTCTTCGCCGCGCGGAGGGTCGAGGCGCGGCGCACGACGCCGAGGGGCTTGACCGTCACGTGGCGGCAGGTCGGCGGTTCTTCTGCGATGAGGCGTTCAAGGAGACGATGGTCTTCGTCCCGCATGGCGACGACGTCGGTGGCGATGCTGGAGAGCGTGGGCCGCAGGGCCTCGCACGTCGCCTCGTTGTCGTCCACGCCCAGCACGGCCACGTCCTGCGGGACGGCCAGACGCCGATGGTCGCAGGCGGCGATGACGGTGGCGGCGACGGTGTCGTTGGCGGCGAACACGCCGAGCGGGCGCGGCAGGTTCGCGAGCCAGTCGGCGAGGCGCGCGAGCTGCTTCGGCGCCGACAGGCGGGTTCGGGGATGGACGTAGGACGCGACGCCGTATCCGTTCAGGCCGAGAATGTGCACGAAGTGCCGTTCGCGCGTCCGGCTCCACTGTTCGTCCGTGCGCGGCGGCACATACGCGTAAGAAGCCAGGTTCAGGGAGAGCAGATGGTGCGCGGCGGTCTCTGCCACGGCCTTCTCGTCGAACGCGACCGTGGCGTGGCGGGGATTTATCGAATCGATGGTACGGTGGAGGAAGACGGTCGGACAACCGGCGAACGACTCCGCCGACAGCCTGTCGTTGTTGACGATGCAGCCGTCGGGATGCCAGAAAGCAAGCAGTTCGGCGACCTCTTCCGGCGTGCTGACGTTCACGTCGGCGAACTTCACCGAAAAGCCGTGCCGGTCGTCGATCGCCGCCAAGAGCGAGTCTTTTGAACGGTTCGCGCTACGGCGTGGAAACAACAAGATGGTTCGCATGACGGGCAGTATAGCAGAATCCACCATCCGCGCCAAGCAGCATTTCGCAATTTGCAAACACTTTATTTCGCAAAGCGGACGCCCGCCCGGCGGATTTGTGGTAGACTGTTTTGGCTAGTTGCATTGTACACCTCGACCGCAAGGAGCAGAAATGACGAAATCGACACAAGTCGCGAGTAACATCCGCGCGCTGGGCGCGTTTCTTTGCATGGCCCTGTTTGCGCCCGCCACCTCGGCGACGAACTGGTACGCGTCTCCCGACGGCACGGGCGGCGGCACGTCGCCCACGGATCGCGGCGAGGTGATCACCACTTCGCAGAAAATGAGCACAGGCGACACGCTGTATCTTGCGCCGGGCACCTACAACCTCGACAAGACAAAGAGCGAGTCCAACGTTCCCGGGTCTGGAACTTATATTCGCGTCCCAACCAAGTCAAAAGGCCTTACAGTCAGCAACCTGACTTTCATCGGTGAAAGCGACAATCCGGAGGACGTGCGCCTCGTCGGTACCCAAACGGACAAGATGCGTGTATTTTATTTCGCCACCGGAGGGCATGTCATCCGCAATCTGCTCGTTTCGGGGGCCTATACGGACTATCAGGGGGCGGCGTTCTGCATGGGCGATGATTTTCGCGGCAAGCACGAACAGGCGTTCACGGTCTCCAACTGCGTGGCGGAGAACAGTTCGGCGGCCTACAAGAGTGCCGCTTCCCCGAAAAATCTGCACGTTCTACATGTTCTACACGGCTAAAATAGTGAAAGGATCATGATATGCAAATCACACGAAAGGACTTCTTCATCGGATCGGTCGCGGCGACGGCGGCGATCGGGCTGAAGGCGGCCGAGCAGAAGCCGCTGTCGAAAATCCAGGGCTTCGACGAGGTCTTCACCGACGAAAAGGTGGGCGGCCCCTGGCAGCCGTTCAGCGACAAGAAGGTGCGCGTGGGCATCGCCGGATACGGCGTGTGCAAGTTCGGCGCAATGTTCTTCTTCCAGAACCATCCCAACGTGGAGGTGGTGGCCGCCACCGACCTCTTCAAGGACCGCTGTGCGGAGCTCGCCAAGGCCGTGGGCGCGAAGCGCACCTACGCCTCAGCCGAGGAGATGATTGACAATGAGGGCAAGAACATGGACGCCGTGTTCATCGCCACGGACGCGCCAAGCCACATCGACCTCGTCCTGCGCGCGCTCGACCGCGGCTACCATGCGGCGAGCGCCGTGCCGACGCTGTGGGGCGAGGAGCAGCTCGACCGCGCGCCGCGGCTCATCGAGGCGGTGAAGAAGACGGGCCTCGTCTACGCGCTCTTCGAGACGACGGCGTTCCGTCCGCAGTGCGTCGCCATGCGCCGCATCTACGAGGCGGGCGGGTTCGGCATGCTCGCGTACACGGAGGGCGAGTACTTCCACCTCAAGGATCCCCAGCATCCGATCGGGTCGTACAAGGACTGGCGCGTCGCCTCGCCGCCGCAGTACTACGCCACGCACTCGAACGGCTTCTACACGTGCATGACGCACAAGACCTTCACGGAGGTCACGTGCGTGGGCACGCCGGGCACGCTGCCCGAGTACAGCAAGAACCGCTACGGCAACCCGTTCGCGTCCGAGGT
>CAMPAF010000186.1 GCA_946631535.1 uncultured Verrucomicrobiota bacterium | reverse complement strand
GCGAAGCGCGTGGCCATCTCGCTGGGGCAGCCGTTCTCGCCCTGGCGCATCTTCGCGGCGGGGTTGTACTTCGCGAGCACCACCTTCTGCGCCTCGACGTTGGCGTACGACATCTCGGGCGCCGGCGCGTAGCCGTGGTAGATGATCCAGTCGAACAGCTTCACGTCCTCGCCCATCAGGCGCAGGCACTCGTCGAGGTACTCCGGCTTGTTGCGCGCGAGGGAAAGTCCGGCGATCCGCGCGTCGGGGATGTTGCGCTTGATGATCCGCGCCGTCCGCACGTTGAACGCGGCGATCGACTCGGGCGTCTTGGCGGGCTTTCCGATGTCCGGCTCGTTCCACATCGCCCAGTCGCGCACGCGTCCCCTGAAGTGCTTCGACATCGCGTCCACCCAGGCGTCCCACGCCGCGAGCGCCTCGTCTGACGTCGGGAAGCCGCCGGCGAGATCCCAGCCGCCGCCGCCCTCGTAGATCGGGTTGCCGTAGTCCGTCTCGAGGAGGATGTTCAGCCCCTTCGCGCGGGCGTAGTCGATGATCCTGTCGAGCCACGAGAAGTCGTACTTCCCCTTCTCCTTCTCGCACTTCGCCCAGCCGCCCTGCAGGCGTATCGTCTTGATGCCGAGCGGCTCGACGTTGTCCTTGTACTCCTCGAAGTTCGCGAAGTCGCGGTCAAGGACCTCGCATCCGAGCGTCCAGTTCGAGTCGACGATCTCGTGCGCCGCGCGCGGGCGTATCGTGCCTATGCGCGCCATGCCCACGGAGAGCGGACTCTCCACCCGGTCGTCCGACGTGTCCGGCTTGACGTTGTATACGCCCGCCTGCGCCGCGAGCGCGAGCGAAGCGGCGATGATCGTTGCCTGCATCTTTTTCATTAGCTCATTCCTCGGTTGCCTTGTTCGCCATTGGCATCCCTCGCGGGATGTGCCGGAATTATAGCAGAATCGATCCGCCCCGTCCATGCGGTGGTGCCGGGAGGGCCGCCGGGATGGCCGGGATGGCGAAATTGCTTCCCGAAGGGATCATCCCGGTGGTCTCGGTGGTCCCGGCGGTCCCGGTAGGAGGCTCAGACCCGCGAAGCGGCCCGCGCCTTTATGGTATACTTGTGCCCCAGCCATGATCGACCTTTCGACAGAAGAGTGGAAGACGGCGCTGCGGCTCGTGCTCTCTGCGCTCGACGGCACAGACGCCGCGCGCGCCGCCGCATTCTTCCGCAGCCCGCCAGCAAGACCATGACGCGCGGCCGCGGCCATTTCCGGGGATTGCAAGACGCGCTGGGGTGTGCTATACTTGCTTCACAACGTTCACCCGCAAAGGACTGACATGGAATTCGACCGTCGCACATTCGTGAAGGGAGCCGCCGCCACGGCGGCTTTCCTGCCAAGCTTCAGCATACTCCGCGCCGAGGACAAGGACATAACCATCGGCCCGAAGGACGACACGATCAACGTCGCAATGATCGGCTTCGGCGCCGAGGGCAAGGTGCTGGCAGCCTCGCTCGTGCGCATCCCTGGCGTGCGCGTGCGCGCCGTGTGCGACATCTGGAGGTTCGAGCAGCAGCGCGCCAAGGCCTTCTTCAAGGGCTACGGCCACACGGTGAACACCTACGAGGACTACCGCGAGATGCTGGAGAAGGAGGACAAGAACATCGATGCGGTGATCGTGGCGACGCCCGACTGGATGCACTGCGAACACACATGCGCCTGCCTCCGCGCCGGCAAGCATGTCTACTGCGAGAAGGAGATGTCCAACCGCCTCGAGCTGGCCGCGGAGATGTGCCGCGTCCAGAAGGAGACGGGCAAGCTCCTCCAGATTGGCCACCAGCGCCGCTCCAACCCGCGCTACCGCCACTGCTTCGAGCATATCGTCCCCAACATGCTCGGCCGCGTGACGACGGCGTACGCGCAGTGGAACCGCACGCTCGCGCCATTCTTCAGCTACAAGAAGCCGCCGAAGCAGGAAATCCTCACGAAGTACGGCTACACGAACGCCGAGCAGTTCCACAACTGGCGCTGGTTCTACAAGTACGGAGGCGGTTCTATGGTGGATCTCGGCTCCCACCAGATAGACCTCTTCATCTGGGCGTGGGGCGTGCCGCCCTCCAGCGTCACCGCGATCGGCGGCAAGGACGCCTTCGATCCGCCCCGCGAGGCGTATGACCGCATGTACTGCATCTACGAGTTCAAGATGCCCGACGGCACGAAGAACGAGGCCATCTACCAGGTGATCTCCTCCAACGCGCGCGGCGGCTTCTACGAGCAGTTCATGGGCGTGAACGCCTCTCTCACCATCGCCGAGATCTCCGCGCGCGGCAACACCGTGCAGCGCGAGCTGCGCCAGGGCGGACTCTCCGACGCCGAATGGCAGAAGTTCATCGACAAGGGATGGATCCTCCCGAACGAGGGCGACAAAGTGAAGAAGGAAGTCACCAAGGACATCGCCGTGGACACGCGCATCTCCGCTCAGGCCAATGGCAACCAGCTCGCCATCGAGATGAATAAGCCCGCGCACATGCCGCACCTCGAGAACTTCTTCGCCGCGTGCCGCCACGGCGCCGCGCTCAACTGCCCGGCCGAGCTCGCCTACGAGAGCGCCGTCGCCGTGCTGGCGGCGAACAAGTCCGCTGACACGCACGCGAAGTACGTCTTCAAGCCCGAGGAATTCAAGGTTCCGCCGCGCGCCTCTTGATGCGCAGCATCCCGGCTTTCGCCAGGAATCGCGCGTGCAGCAGGAACGGCGGTATGGTGGCCAGGCACGCCAGGACATCTGAGACTGGCATAGCCAGCCAGATGCCGAAGTTGTGGTCCGCAAACACGTGCGGCAATATCCAGATGCACGGCATGAGGCAGATGCACTGGCGCAGGAGCGATAGCACTATCGCAGTCCACGGATGGCCGATTGACTGGAAATACGTCGTCGCCACCACGTTGAGCCCGATGCACCACAGCATGAAGTTCGAGAGGCGGAGGTCGTGCGCGACGAGCCGGATGAATTCCACGTCGGAACTGTCGGTGAAAAGGTAGGCAATCGCTTCAGGGAACAGCACCATCGTCACCGCGGTGAGCGTCACGAGAGCCGTGGTCGTCCACAGCCCCAGCATCACCGTCTCCCGCACGCGGGCGAAGTTCCGCGCGCCCCAGTTGAAGCCGATGATCGGCGCGAGCCCCTGCTGCACGCCGAACGCCGGCATGAGGAAGAGCATCGTCGTCATCTGGAAGATGCCGAGCGACGCGATCTGCGCCGTTGCGGACTTCTGGTCTGCCGCCCACTTCGCGAACGCCAGCTGAAGCGACACGTTGACGAGGCTACCCATCAGCTGCTGCAGCGCCGGAGAGAGGCCGATTCCCGCCGCGCGCAGCACGTACGCCCGGTAGATGCCTATGCGCCGCAACCTGAGCCGCACCGCGCTGTGTCCCGGCCTGTAGTAGCAGATCGCCCACGCGCACGAGACCAGCATGGCGATGTTGGTGGCCCATGCCGCGCCGGCCACTCCCATGCCGAACCCGAAGATGAACAGCGGATCCAGGAGAAGGTTCGTGCCGAACCCGACGACCATGCACGTCATCGACGACAGCACCGCCCCCTCGCTGCGCATCGCCGCCGAAAGCCCGAACGCGAGATGGGAGAATATGTGCGAGAACACGACGATCTTCACGTACTCCGTCGCCAGGCCCAGCGCGGCCTGGGTTATGCCAGAGCCTCCTGACCAGCGCAGGATCGGCTCCGCGAACGCGAACACGACCGGCGAAAGCACGAGGAAGAAGATCAGCTTGAACGCCACCAGCTCGCCCAGCAGCTTCTCGCAAGCGGTCCTGTCGCCATCCCCCAGCTTGATCGAGATGAGGGCGGCATGTCCCACGCCGGCGAAGACGCCGAACGCGACGAACACCATCATCAGCGGGAAAGCGAGCGTCAGGGCGGCCATCGCGTCCTGACCGCAACCGTGCCCGATCCAAATGCGGTCTACGACCGAGTAGAGAGCATGAAGCGTCATCGAAACGAGTGCAGGCCACGAGAAGCGGGCAAGGAGCCCGCCCAGAGGCGCCTCCGCCATCGCCTTCAGCCTGTCGTTCGGGCGCATCGCGCTCCGCTACTGCTCCTTTGGGTAGGGCTTGCCGAGCCCCAGGTTCTCGGGATATTCGCGATAGCGCTCGAGCGCACGGTCTGCCTTCTCCTTGTCGCCGGCCTCTAGCGCCTTGCGGGCAACGCCCTTCCACGCCTCCTGCCAGATCGCGTGCGCGTTGTTGCCGTGCTCCGACGGCAAGATCGCCATCTTCTCGAGGAACGACACGGCGTCATCGAACTTCTCCTGCGCGCAGAGTGCGCGCGCATAGAGCATCTCCAACGCGTCGTTCCCAAGGAAGCGGGAGAGGTAGTCGAGCGCGAGAGCGGCAGCCGCGTCCGCGTTGCCGTCCGCCAGATGATGCGCCGCCATGTCGCGCCCTACGCGCCAGCCGTCGCCTAGCGTCTGCGCGCGCTTCAGGTCGGCCATCTTCGCCTCGCCCTTCCGCCTCCCGGCGCGGTACATGAAAAGCACCGCCTCGTCCGCGTCGTCGCAAGAGTCGAGCAACTTGTCCGCAGCGGCATCGTCTCCGAAAGACGCAAGCTGCAAGGCCAGCATGTAGCGGAACTTCCAGGAGGAATGCGCGGTCGCCGCCCACTGCATCGCAGGGCGCGTCTCGCGGCGGAACGGCAATGCGAACGCCATGGGCGATGCCGCCGCCGCATCGAGCGCCTTCGCCGCCTTGGCGTCGTCGCCAGACACGTGCGCCAGATACGCCAGTCGCACCTTCGCCACCGGGTTCGTCGCGTACCCGAACAGCTCGCTCGCCTCCTCCTTGAGGCCTGCATCCTCGTACCAGCCTCCCAGCTCGATGAACGTCTGGTCTGGCATCTCGTTCCGCACGAGCGAGCGGAACTCCTTCTCGTCGACCCATCCCAGCATCTTGCCCTCGAAGCGCGCGCCATGGAATAGCGGTGACACCTGCAGCGCGAGGCCTACGATCTTCCGCGCCGCGCGTACGTCGCCCCTCTTGCGTGCCGTTACGATCCGCACTAGCCATGCATCGAAGTTGTAGCTGTTGGCCTGCATCGCCTTCATGGCGATATCGTCGGCCTCCGTCCAGTTCCCTTCGCGCAGCGACATCTTCGCGAGGTGAGCGAGCGCCGCCGCGCGGTTGAGCGGCGAATACGCCGCGAGGCGCAGACGCTCCTTCGCAGTGGCGGACTGGCCGAGCGCGTCCGCCGCTAGTCCGTCCAGGTAGTTCGCATCGGAGTCGTACGTGTCCATCGCGAGAGCCCGTGCGCATAGGCTGCGCGCCTGGCCATATTCGCCGCGCCGCACCGCAAGGCCGGCAAGCGCCGTCAGCGCGGGGAGGAAGTGCGGCTCCCTCCGCAGGCTTTCCCTGAGCGACTTCTCGCCCGTCCTGTCGTCGCGCTCGCGCAGCGCCTGCTGCCCGCGCACGTAGAGGCCGTACGCCGACGACCAGTCGAACGACGGAGACATCTTTAGCGGACGCGAGACCAGGTTGGACGGCGCTGATGCGGCGACGGCCCCTTCCGTGCCGCGCATCACGCCCCATTTCTCCTCGAACATGTCCGTAGTCCCCGGCGCAAACGTGGGGTGCTTGAAGGGCGTGCGGTAGGTGTCGGCACGCGGCTGGTTGAACACGCGCCCGCTCTGCAGCTCCACGTACTGCCCGTCCGTATCGGTGAGCAGGTCCTCCCAGATGCCGCCCTCGCGCGAGAGCGCCCAGAGCCATATCTTGCGCCCGAACTTCTCGTCGCTCTCATGGAAGGAGCCGAACTTCGCCTCGGGCCACCACACGCCGAAGTAGCTGTGGTTGCCGTTCAGCACGTGGTAGGACTTTGAGCCGCCGAAGGCGTTGTTGCCGTAGACGTGGAGGTCGCGCCCCTTCTCGTCCACAGGCCACGCGTGCGCGTCGCCGCCGTGTCCGATATAGGCCGTGCCCGGGAAGAACAGCTCGGGGTTCCCGCGCGCCGTGTAGGCAGCCGTCATCCACTGGTAGTACGGCTCAGGCAGGTTGGAGCCGTTGAACCATGTCGTGCGCGTGAGGAAATGGTCGGCG
>CAMPAF010000185.1 GCA_946631535.1 uncultured Verrucomicrobiota bacterium | reverse complement strand
CGCGGATGGCGTGGCTCGACTCCGGCGCGGGCAGGATGCCCTCCACGCGCGCGAACTGCTCCGCCGCCGCGAACACGCTCGTCTGCTCCACCGCGCGCGCCTCCATGAGCTTCTGGTCGTAAAGCTCCGAGAGCGTCGCGCTCATGCCGTGGTAGCGGAGGCCGCCGGCGTGGTTCGCGGACGGGATGAAGTCGTGCCCGAGCGTGTACATCTTCTGGAGCGGACACACCTTGCCAGTGTCGCAGAAGTCGTAGGCGTAGCGCCCGCGCGTGAACGACGGGCAGCTCGCCGGCTCCACCGCTATGAAGCGGTAGTCCGCCTCGCCGCGCAGCTTCTCGCCCATGAAAGGCGCGATAAGTCCGCCGAGGTTCGAACCGCCGCCCGCGCAGCCGATGACGAGATCCGGCTTCACGCCAAGCTTGTCGAACGCCGCCTTCGCCTCGAGGCCGATGATGGACTGGTGAAGCAGCACCTGCGCGAGCACCGATCCGAGCACGTAGCGGTAGCCGTCCTGCGTGACCGCCGCCTCCACTGCCTCGGAGATCGCGCAGCCGAGCGAACCGGTCGTGCCGGGATGCGCCTCGTTGATCGCGCGGCCGATCTTTGTCTTCATGGACGGCGACGGCGTCACGTCCGCGCCGTACGTGCGCATCACCTCGCGGCGGAACGGCTTCTGCTCGTACGAGCACTTCACCATGTACACCTGGCAGTCGAGCCCGAAGAACGCGCACGCCATCGAAAGCGCCGTGCCCCACTGCCCGGCGCCGGTCTCGGTGGTGACGCCCTTCAGCTCCTCCTCCTTCGCGTAGTAGGCCTGCGCCACGGCGCTGTTGAGCTTGTGCGAGCCGGACGTGTTGTTGCCCTCGAACTTGTAGTAGATCTTCGCGGGCGTGCCGAGCGCGCGCTCGAGGAAGTAGGCGCGGATGAGCGGCGACGGACGGAACATGCGGTAGAACTTCTGCACCTCGTCCGGGATCGGGATGAACTGCGTAGTGTCGTCCAGCTCCTGGCGCACGAGCTCCTTGCAGAACACATGCTCCAGCTCCTCTGCGGTAACAGGCTTGAGCGTCCCCGGATTCAGCAGCGGCGCGGGCTTCTTCTTCATGTCGGCGCGCAGGTTGTACCAAGCTGTCGGCAGCTCGGCTTCGGTGAGATATGTCTTGTACGGCACTTCGTCAGTATTCATCTCTTGTACTCCTTGGGCCGATATGATACTACAAACAGAAACGCGGCGCAAGTGCACCCGACAACTTCATGCCAAGGGATGACGGCGGACCAGCACGGCGGCAAGCGCGAGGAGCGCCGTCGGCCAGGCGACAAGGTCCTCAAGCACGGTCCGCGCGAGCGCAGACCACTCGATGCATCGTCCGGACGCAAGGTCGGACACAGGAGACGGCGCCACGAACGATGCGGTCGCGAAGCTCACGCCGCGCGACAGCCAGAGCCCTATCCGGTTGGCAAACGATATCTCCAGCTCGTCAGGGAACTGTTCGACCGTACTTGGAACCATGAGCGCCACGGCAAGAAGGACAAGCGCGGTGAACACGGCCACGGGACGCGACAACGCCGCAGACAGGAATATCCCGAACGCCGCCAGGAGCGCGATCGTGGCGAATGACTGGAGCGTGGCGCGCGCAAGGTTCGCCACAAACGGATCTGCGGGCAGCAGCAGCTCGATGTCGCGACGCGGCCGCAGCATCACGGGCGAGGTCCCGGTGTTGGTGAACACAAGGCCGTTGGTGGCCGACGCGGCGGACTGCACGCCCACCAGCGGGAACTCCACTACCGCCTGCGTGTTGTTGGAGACGGTCGCGGACAGGTCCCCCAGCGCCAACTTCCCCCTGGTGGACATGCGCAGGGAGAACGCCGACGAGAAGCAGGCGCGCACGACAAGGCCGCTGCAAGCCCCGCCGGTATCGAATGTCCACGCTTGGCTCTCCCCCGGCTTTATCGCGTCGTACCTGTCGCTCTCCTTGTTCGTAAGAAGCTCAAGCACCCTGTGGCGCGGAGCCTTCTTCACGGCCTCGGGCGTGGACGGATCCTTCAGGTACTCCTCCATCATCTGACGCGCGACCTCGACAGGAGGCGGAAGCACCGGCGCAAGATGGTGGCGGCAGCTTGGCGCGTCAGGGAAGCGCACGAGCGTCAGCACCGCGTTCAGCCCGAGCGCCGCCGCCGCCGCCGCGCAAAGCGCCATCCAGCGCCCTACGGCAATGGAGAAGGCAGATGCGGGACGTATGACAGTCTGCGCCAGCCGGCAAGTCTCGCGCTCGCGCGAAAAAAATCCGCATGCGCATGCCAGCACGGCCACCACGAGAACCGCCACCACCGAGCCGGGGACGGCGCGTATGAACATCTCGCGCCAACCGGCAGGCGTGCTGTCGCCGCGCACGATCGCGGGGAAAAGCGCGTGTATGAGCGCCACGGACGCCAGCAGCAGCGTCAGCACGTGGCCGCGCACGAGCGCGCGCAGCGTCAGGCGAAAGGACTCCCTCACCGCCCCTCCCCGACAGTCTCTGCGAAGAATTCCTCGAGCGGCACGCGAGGATGGTCGAACTGCACTTCCCTGCCAAACCTGGCAGACGCCTCGGCGGCAAACGCCTTCGCCTGCTCCTCGTCGAGTCCGGCGATGGTGAAACGTGCGTCCTGCTTCCTGGTCAGCAGCTCGTCCGTCCGCCCGAAAGCGGCCACCTGACCTTTGGAGAGGATGGCGATCTTGGTGCAGACGTCCTCAGTGTCGCCAAGAAGGTGAGATGTCATGAGGATGGTGACGCCGTCCCGCGCGAGCGAGCGTATCAGGTCCTTCACGTCGCGCGTCCCGATGGGGTCCAGGCCGGATGTCGGCTCGTCGAGGACGAGCAGCTCCGGCTTCGCCACGAGCGCGGCCGCCAGCGCCACGCGGCGCGCCATGCCCTTCGAAAAGCCGCCGACCGCCCGGTTCGCCACGGCCGAGAGCCCCACCTGCTCCAGCAGCTCTGCGCACCTCGCCTTCGCCGCCTTGCCGCTCATCCCGGAAAGTCCCGCGTAGTAGAGTAGCGTCTCGCGCGCCGTAAGGAACGGATGCAGGTACGAAAGCTCCGGCAAGTATCCCAATCTCGACCGTGCGGCTCGCGTGCGCGGCGGCATGCCAAACAGCCGGACAGTGCCGGCCGACGGCGCGAGAAGGCCCAGCAGGAGCTTGATGGTGGTGGACTTGCCTGATCCGTTCGGACCGAGAAGGCCAAACACGTCGCCCTTCTCGACCGTCAGGTCGATGCCGCGCACGGCCTCGGCCACAGGACGCAACCAGAAGTCTCGGAACGTCTTCCTGAGTCCCTTTATCTCGATTGCCGGAACGTTGCTCACGGAATCTCCCTTCGCTCAAGCAGGATTGATCCGACGGCCAGCCAGAACGCCGAAAGGAGCGCACCGGCCGCAAACGCCGAGGCGAGCTGCCCTGCCGCAGGAGCGCCGCCGTAGGAAAAAGAATCCACCAGCCAGAACATCTGGATGTCTGGCAGGATCGCCCTCGCCGGCCATACGAACGACGACAGCGCGGCAAGCGCGATCCCAGTAGTCACTGCGGCAGGCGGCAGGCGAACGGCCAGCGCGCCCGCAAGAACCACGAACACGCCGCATCCCGCGGCCAGAGCCGCCAGGGCAGGGAGAAGCGACCACTGCATCGGCACCTTTGACCCTGCGGCCACCAACGCCAAGGCGATCGCCTGCGCACCCGACACGGAAAGGCATGCCGTAACGCAGAAGCGCATGCGGAAGAACCTGTTAAGGACGGCGGCCAGCGCGAATCCGGCAAGAGTCAGCACGACCATTGAGACGAGTCCGGGCAACCAGACGTGCGCGTACCCCAACCGTTCCTGGACCTCGCCCATCTCCGCAGTCGCCACCGACGCGACGGTGGACAAGCCTACCGCTACCGAGAACAAGGCGAATGCCACCAGCACCCCGATCACCTTCGCGCAGAAGAACAACGGGCGCGACACGTCGCGCGCCAGCGCCGCAGCCGCCGTCCCGGAGGATAGTTCTCCTCCGATCACTCGCACGGCAGATGCGGTCGCGAACACGATCCCGAAGACGAGAAGCGCGGAGAAGCCGCATTCCCTTGGCAGGCGCCCTGCCTCTCCGAACTGGTGGCAATGGAAAGCCGGCAACAGAGGAACGGCAATGAGCGCGACCAGGAAGAGAACCGCCGACAACGGCTCCGCCAATGCCTCCAGCGTGGCCGAGCGTACGAGTGACCGGAATCGACGCATGGCGCGTCGGCCTACATCTGGATGAACGGCATCTCGTTCGCGCCGGCGACAGGTCCGACACCTTCCTGGTAGAGGAAGTAGACGACGGCACCCAGGACCAGCAACGCCGCGATCGTCGTCACGAGCGAAAGCGCGGCGACCCATCCCGGAACGCCCGCCGACATGTCGGATGCAGACGCGACCGAGAAGTCCATCGGTGCCAGAGGCTTCAGCTCAGGAACGTCGCCCATGTCCGCAGGCATGTCCGGCACGTCGCCGTCCAACGGCGCTGCCGCCGGTCCGGCCGATTCTCCAGGCTTCTTGATGCCG
Source organism: uncultured Verrucomicrobiota bacterium (assembly GCA_946631535.1). Next base: position 1,615 of record CAMPAF010000185.1, on the reverse strand, counting down.
AGGGTCGGGCGCTTGACCCCAAGTCCACTGGGACGATGCAGCTTCAGCGTCTTCTTCTGCGTCGTGGAGGCGGTATCGGACTCCCCCACGGGCGCCATTGTGGCGGCTACCGGAGCATCTTCCTTGACCACCGTCTCGGCGCTGGTGATTGACGCTGGAGCCGCCTCCGGCGTGCCCACCGGCTTTAGCGGCGACGGCGCAGGATGCTTCAGGTCCGTCGGGCGACGCAGGCGAATCGTCTTCAGCGGCGCGGGGCTTTCCTTTGCCGGCGCAACGCCAATGGCGGACTCAAGCGAGATGCGCGAGGTCTTGGACTTTGCGGCCTGCTGCTGAGCGGGCGTGATTATGCCCTCGGCGATGATGCCGGTCTTGCGCAGGACGGCCTGTGCCGGCATCTGGTCGGAAACCGCCGCAAGGCTCTGCGTCGCCTTCTTGGACGGGGCCGCAGGAGCTGCCGCAGCGTCCGCTGGCGCAGGGGCGGCAGGGGTCACAGGCTTCAGCGTGCCGCCGATGGTCGGCTTGTGGATCATCGGCTTGCGGATCACGGGCTTCAGCTTGATTGTCGATACGCCAGAGGAATGCGCGGCGGCAGGCGTCTCCGGCGACGCTTTCCCCGCAGTGGTGACCGCGTTGAACGGCGCCACCTTAGGCGGCATGTCGCCACTCTCTTCGGGCGTAATCGGTGTCATCTCAGGTTCATCGCTCATCGCCAGAACTCCTCTCTCTCAACTCTAAACACTAACCACTAGACCGACATTACCTCGGCTTCCTTGGCCTTCAGTTCGGCGTCGATCTTCGCGATGCCGTCGTCAGTGGCCTTCTGCACCTTGTCGAGGCCGGCCTTGAGGTCGTCCTCGGAAATCTTCTTGTCCTTCTCGAGCTTCTTGAGCGTCTCGTTCGCGTCGCGGCGCACGTTGCGCATCGCCACCTTCTGGTCCTCAGCCTGGCGCTTGGCTACCTTCACGATCTCCTTGCGGCGCTCCTCGTTGAGCTCGGGCACGGTGATGCGCAGCACCTTGCCGTCGGTCTGCGGCGTGACGCCGATGTTCGCCGCGAGAATCGCCTTGTTCATTTCAGCCAGCACCGTAGGATCGAACGGCGTGATCTTGATCTGCCTGGGCTCCGGGGTGGAGATCGTGCCGAGGTTCTTGATCGGCGTCGGGCACCCGTAGTAGTCCACCTTGATCTGATCCACCATCGCCGGACTGGCCTTGCCCGTGCGGAGACCCGCGAACTGCGCCTTCAGCGCGTCGAACGACTTGGCGATCTTCGCTGTCGCGTCTGCCAGAACTTCACTAACCGTTTCCATTTCTAATTACCTTTCTCAAATAACCTTTTAACCATTCTCGCTCACCAAGGTACCAACCGCCTCGCCCTTGACGACGCGAGCCAGGGCGTTGCCGTCGAAGAAGTCGAACACCACTATCGGGATGTTGTTCTCCATGCACAGCGCGAACGCCGCCGCATCCATCACCTTCAGGCGCTTCGCGAGCGCCGTCTCGTACTTGAGCGACCCGTACCGCTTCGCCTTCGGGTCCTTCATCGGGTCGGCAGTGTAGATGCCGTCAACCTTCGTTGCCTTCAGGAGGGCGTCCGCCCCGATCTCGCTCGCGCG
>CAMPAF010000184.1 GCA_946631535.1 uncultured Verrucomicrobiota bacterium | reverse complement strand
GTGAAGGCCGGCGGCGCGCTGTGGCTGGAGTTCGACGGCGTGATGGCCAGCCCGAAGGTTTACGTGAACGGGAAGCTCGCGGGCGGCTGGGACTATGGCTACATGAGCTTCCGCGTGGACGCGGCGCCGTTCGTGAAGTCCGGCGAGAACACGCTCGCGGTGCTGGCGGACACGCGCGACCACAAGAGCCGCTGGTATCCGGGCGCGGGCATCTACCGCGCGGTGCGGCTTGTCGCGACGGAGCCCGTGCACGTGGCGCCGGGCACCGAGTTCGTCTCGACGCCGTCCATCAAGAAGGACGTGGCACTTGTGCGCGTCGCGTTCGTTGCGACGAACCGTCTTGCGTCGGCGGCGAGCGTGGAAGCCGGCGTGCGCGTGCTTGACGCCGACGGGCTGGTCGTCGGCACGGCGCGGATCGATTCGCGAAAGTTACGCTCGGGCGGTGCGCTCGACTTTGCGTTGAATGTGGAGGTGAAGAACCCGAAGCTGTGGGACGTCGACAGCCCGAACCTGTACACCGCCGAGATCGGGGTGCGCGCGGGCGAGGCGGTCGACGTTCGGACTGTGCGTTTCGGCATTCGTACGTTCGAGTTCACCGCAGACGACGGCTTCCACCTGAACGGGCGGCGCGTGCAGCTGTACGGCGTGGACCTGCACGCGGACATGGGGCCGCTCGGCATGGCGTTCAACCGCAGCGTGATGAAGAGGCAGCTCTCGATCATGAAGGACATGGGCGTGAACGCGCTCCGCACGAGCCACAACGCATGCGACCCGCAGGTGCTGGAGCTCTGCGACGAGATGGGCATCGTGGTGTGGAACGAGTGCTTCGACAAGTGGGACGGCACGGCCGGGCGGCGCCCGGAGCAGGACCTGGAGGAGTACGTGAGCCGCAACCTGCGCGCGTTCGCGCGGCGCGACCGGAACCATCCGTCTGTCGTCATGTGGTCCATCGGTAACGAGATCCCGCCGAACGGCTACGATTGGAACGGGAAAAATCCGAAGGTGAAGAGCGGCATGAGCGCCGAGCGCTTCCGCCAGTTCCGCAACGCGATCCGCGAGCTCGACACGACGCGTCCCGTGGGCATCGGCTGCTGCCACGCGAACGCGATCGAGACGGGCATGTTCGCCGAGCTCGACCTGACGGGCTGGAACTACAAGCGCCAGTACGCGCGCGTGAAGGCGAAGCATCCGGACAAGCCTACCGTCTACTCCGAGAGCGCGTCCGCCCTCAGTAGCTACGGCTTCTTCAGCATGCCGCCCTCGCCGTACAAGACGGCCTTCAACGTGCCGGAGCGCGAGGTGGACGGCTACGACCACAACGCCGCGCCGTGGAGCGACATCCCCGACATCGAGTTCTGGCGCATGGAGAAGGACCGCTACTGCGCCGGCGAGTTCGTGTGGACGGGCATCGACTACCTGGGCGAGCCCACGCCGTACATTCACAGCAATTCCTTCCCGATGATGAAGGACGTGCCCAAGCGCGAGCTGGCGCGCAGCTCCTACTTCGGCATCGTGGACCTGATGGGCGTTCCGAAGGACCGCTTCTGGCTCTACCGCAGCCACTGGAACAAGAAGGACGAGACGATCCACATCCTCCCACACTGGAACTGGACGGGGCGCAAGGTGACGAACGTCCCCGTCTATGTCTACACGAGCGGTGACTCGGCGGAGCTGTTCCTGAACGGGAAGTCGCTCGGCAAGCGCGTGAAGGTGACGGACGCGGACTATCCGCTCGACGACCAGAAGGAGTGGAACAAGCCGTGCGGAGACTTCCGCACGAACGGCTACTACCGCGTGTGCGACCGCTACCGCCTGCGCTGGCTCGATGTGCCGTACGAGCCGGGCGAGCTGAAGGTCGTGGCGTATCGCGGCGGGAAGAAGATCGGCGAGCAGACGATGTGCACTGCCGGGCGTTCAGTTGCCGTGAAGCTGACGCCGGAGGCGAAGGTGCTGCCGGCGGACGGCGAGACGTGCGTGTTCGTGCAGGTGGACATCGTGGACGCTAAGGGCGTGCGCGACCCGTGGGCGGAAGATCGCGTGTCGTTCAAGATCGAGGGACCGGGCAAGCTGCTTGCGGTCGGCAACGGCAATCCGCGCGGGCTTGAGCCGTTCACGGTCGTCTCGTCCCATCCGCTGTACTACGGCAAGGCAGTTGCCGTGGTGCGCAGGAACAAGGACGCAACGGGGCCGATCAGGCTGACGGCATCTGTCGAAGGTTTGGCACCAGCGACCGTTGAGTTTCCCTGACGTCAGGCAGACGGCGCGTCCTCGCCGTTCAGAAGGAGAATCTTCACGAGCGACGCGATCTTCTTCTCTGGCGTGTTGCCGGTGACGTGTCCCACGAACGAGGCGGTACGCGATCCGGCACGGTAGAATACGGCGCGTCCGTCCCGCACGTCGAGGCGCGAGATGTGCGCCTGGGCGCAGAGCACGCGGAACTCCGCCAGCTTCACGAGGCGTGCCGCCGCTTTCGGGAGGCGCCCGTAGCGGTCGGCCAGCTCGCCCTTGAGACGCTTCACGTCGGGCAACGTTGCCGTTTCCGCGAGGCGCTTGTGGAAGTCCATGCGTTGCGCCTCGTCCTCCACGTAGTCGTACGGGAGGCAGGCGCCGTCCGAGTCGGCGTCCGCCGAGCCGGGCGAGAAGTCTAGGAAGTCCAGGTTCAGCGACACGTCCACAAGCTCCGGCACCTCGTCGCCTCGCAGGCGGGCTATCGTGCGCTGCAGCAGCTGGCAGTAGAGCTGGAAGCCGACGGCGGCGATGTGTCCGCTCTGCTCGCTGCCGAGCAGGTTGCCCGCGCCGCGGATCTCAAGGTCGCGGAGGGCGATGTTGAAGCCGGCGCCGAGGCCAGCGTGCTTCTTGAGCGCGTCGAGCCGCTCTCGCGCCTCGGAGTCGATGGATCCCTCCGCGGGGAGCAGGAACCATGCGTGACCCTGTCGGGCGGCGCGCCCTACGCGTCCGCGCAGCTGATAGAGCTCGGCGAGGCCGAACGTGTCGGCGCGGTCGATGAGTATGGTGTTCGCCCGCGGGATGTCCAGTCCGCTCTCGACGATGGTCGTGCAGAGTAGCACGTCCGCCTCGCCCTTCGCGAAGCGCTGCATCTTGGACGCGAGAAGGGGAGACGGCATCTGGCCGTGCGCCACCTCGATGCGCGCCTCGGGGACGAGCGCGTGGAGGCGCGAGGCGATCTTGTCGATGGTGAGCACGCGGTTGTGGAGGAAGAACGTCTGGCCTCCGCGCGCCAGCTCGCGGCGGATCGCGGAGCGGATGGTCTCGTCGGAGTCGCGCGTCACGTGCGTCTCCGTCGCCACGCGCTCGCGCGGCGGCGTGCGCAGGAGCGAGAAGTCGCGCGTGCCGGTCATGGAGAGGTAGAGCGTGCGCGGGATCGGCGTGGCGCTCATAGTCAGCACGTCGGCCGTCGCGCGCAGGCGCTTGAGGTGTTCCTTGTGCCTCACGCCGAAGCGCTGCTCCTCGTCGATGACTATGAGGCCGAGGTCGTGGAACTGGACCTTGTTGGAAAGTATCGCGTGGGTGCCGATCACGATGTCTGTGGCGCCGGAGAGAAGGCGCGCGCGCGTGCCTTTCTTCGCCTCCGCGCTCTGGAAGCGGCTCATGGCCTCGATGCGGACTGGCGTGCCGTCGAACCGTGCGAGGAACGTCTCGAAGTGCTGCTCGGCGAGGACGGTTGTCGGCGCGAGAAGGGCGGTCTGCTTCCCGTTCATCGCCGCGATGAACGCGGCGCGCATCGCCACCTCCGTCTTGCCGTAGCCGGCGTCGCCGCACACGAGCCGGTCCATCGGCTTGGAGGCGGACATGTCCCGCTTCACGTCGGCGATGGCTGCGGCCTGGTCCGGCGTCTCCTCGTACGGGAAGGCGGCCTCGAACGCCTCGACGCCGTCGGTGGCCACGTCGTACGCGAAGCCTGGCACGACGGCGCGGCGCGCCTGCGTCTCGAGAAGCGATGCCGCGAGGTCCTGCACGGCCTTCTGCGCGTTCCGCTTGTCGCGCTGCCAGCGCTTGCCGTCCAGGCGGTGCAGCTTCACCTCCTCGCCCTTCACGCCCACGTAGCGCGAGAGGAGGTGCGCGTGCGTCACGGGCACGTGCAGCTTGGCGCCGTCCGCGTACTCGATCGTGAACACCTCGCCTCGCTGCCCGGCCACCTCCACCTCGGTGGAGCCTAGGAAGCGGCCGATGCCGTAGTCGATGTGGACCACGTATTCGCCGGGCTCGATGTCGAGCGTCTCGGTGAACCGCTCGCCGCGCGCGGCTGCTGGCGCGTTGCGGTACGAGCGGCGGTGCGCGAACACGCGGTCGCTCTTCGTGACAACAACGAGTCCCGATACCTCGAAGCCGCCGTCGAGGCTCTCGTCCTCCACGACGAGCTCGCCTTTCTTCTTCGCGGCGTCAAGGTAGGCGGCGAGGCGCGCGCGCGTGGCGTCCAGGAGTTCCGGCTGGCGCGCCGCCTCCGCTCCCAGCTCGGCGAAACCCGGGAGGGGCACGCTCTGGAAGCGCGCCGTCGGAACGCCGCGCGGCGCCGGGTCGCCGGTGAACAGCTGCCTGAACGGCAATGGAGACGATGGCGTCTCGTAGGCGTTGTGCTCGAGCCAGATGATGGTGGAACCGTGCGGCAGGATGTCAGCCAGCCGCGTCGTGCCGTCGCCCATCTTGACGGGCGGTATCTCGACTTGCTTGATGGAGCCGGTAGATGTCTGGAGGCTTGGATCGAACGTGCGCAGCGACTCCAGGTCGTCGCCGAAGAACTCGGCGCGCACAGGTTGCGGCGCGTCGGGCGGCCAAACGTCCAGCACGCCGCCGCGCACGGAAAGTTCGCCTTGGGTGGTCACCTCGGGCATGCGCTCGTATCCGGCTGCGATCAGCTTCTCGAGAATCTCCGCGAACGGCTTGTTGTCGCCGCCGACGGACAGGCGGAGGGTGGCGGATGCGACGGACGCGGCGGCCGGCACGGGATCGCGGAGGGCGGCGAACGGCGCGACGACCGCGAGCGGATACGGGCGCGTCATGTAGGCGTCGATCGCGGCGACTGTTTTCAGCCGGGCGGCCGTTGTGGTGCGGTCGTCCTCGAGCGATGGGGGGAACTCGAGGATGCGGACGCCGCTCTCCTTTTCGAGCGAATGGAGATTCGCCGCCAGAGTGTCAGCCTCCGGCAATCCGGGCGTGACGGCGAGGACGAGCGGCACCCGGTTCTCGCCGGTGCCGTTGGCCGCGAGCGTGACTGCGGCGAATGCGGCTGCCGAGCCGGTGAAGGACGACAAGGCAAGGCATGGCGACGGATGATCCGTCACCATGCCGAACGCCGCCGCAAACCGTGCCAGCCGATCACTCACGTTCAGTAGTTCTGCGGCTCGATCTGGAAGTAGGCCCTGGGGTGCGCGCAGACGGGGCACAGATCCGGCGCCTGCTCGCCCTCGACGATCGCGCCGCAGTTGCGGCACTGCCAGCGGTTCTTGCCGACGCGGACCCACACCTCGCCGGTCTCGATGTTCTTGGCTAGCGCGCGGTAGCGCTCCTCGTGGTGGGCCTCGATCTCGGCGACCTTCGCGAACAGGTCGGCAAGGCTGTCGAACCCTTCGGCCTTCGCCTCTTCCGAGAAGCGCTTGTACATGTCGGTCCACTCCTCATGCTCGCCTGCGGCGGCCGCGAGGAGGTTTGCCGGAGTGTCGCCGATCCCGCCGAGCTCCTTGAACCACATCTTGGCGTGTTCCTTCTCGTTCAGCGCCGTCTCCTGGAAGATGGCGGCGATCTGCTCGTAGCCGTCCTTCTTCGCGCGCGAGGCGAAGTAGTCGTACTTGTTGCGGGCCTGCGACTCGCCGGCGAAGGCGGTCCACAGGTTCTGTTCGGTCTTTGATCCCTTTAGTTCCATTACGTTTGTCCTTTCCTTGTTTGGATGATGTCCATTTTACCATAATCTGACACTTGATGGCGGTCAGGGTGCTGGCTGGAAAACCGATCCGTCCGGATTGACGAGGATGTAGCTCATGGATCGTACGGGCTTGCCTGCGTGGACGTATGGCTTGTCCGTGTAGTTGCAGACGGTCCTCGAGCCGTCGCCGTAGGCCGTGAGGAACACGCCGGGCGCGAGCGTGCGGTGCTCCACCATCTGCTCGCGCTGGAGATGGCGCACTGGCACGAACTCGTCCCACGCCTTCTTGATGCGGGGGACGTCCGCGAACTTGTAGG
>CAMPAF010000183.1 GCA_946631535.1 uncultured Verrucomicrobiota bacterium | reverse complement strand
CGACTTGCCGAACCTGCGCGGACGCGCGAGGAAGAAGAAATGCGCTTCCGGATCCGTCGCCATCCGGGCAAGCCACGCCGTCTTGTCGACGTAGAGGCACCCCGACTTGCGCAGGCTCGGGAAGTCGCAGTTGTCCTTGGTGATGGGTTTCATGGCGCACAGTATACCCTATCGCCGCCCCCGCGTCAATTGCCGACGGCGGCTCTCCATATGGGGAGCCGCCATCTTGGCGGCGTGGCCGCTCGTGGGGCGCACGCGAGATCAGCCCGGTCAGGATGAGACAGGCTGGTCTTTAGCGGAAGACGACGATGGTTCCGTCGGAAATGCCGCCGACGCGGAGGATGCCGCTACCGGAGAACCAGTACGTGCCGTCCCCGCGCCGCGGCTTATGGCGCGCGCCGGACTCCGAACCGCCAAACGAGCCGCCGCGCTGCTCCACGCCGTCCAGCACGAGCGATCCGCACGGCTGTCGCACGCCGCGCGCAAGCTCCATCTGGCCGCTGCCCGAAAGCTCTACGGCCGTCTGCGCGCCAAACGCCGCCGAATGCTCGATCGCGAGCGTGCCGCCTTTCACCACGACCGCCGTCGCGTTCGTCCAGCCGCCGTCCTCGTTCGCGAGGCGCGGATACGGGTTGGACGACCCGCCCTTGAGGTCGAACGTCTCGCCAGACGTCGCCGCGCGGCGCAGGAACACGAGCCGCCCGCTCACAACCTCCACGCGCCCCGTGGACGGACTTTGCCGCATCATCGACCGCGTCATCCCGTCCGCCGCCTCGTAGGAGAGGTTCACCGCTCCTTCCCAGTACCCCTTGTCGGCCGTCTCGTAGCCGTAGTCGTTCGCTTCACTGATTGTCTTGTAATCGCTGAAGCCATACGAATAGTTGTGCTGGGGCCACCAGGTTTTGTCCGTCTGCAGGTGGAACGTCGCCGGCGTGGCGGAGGTGACGTGTCCGCCGCTCTTCGTGCCGTCCGCATGCATGGCGAGCTGGTCGATGGACTGGTCGTTCCCGCACAGGTCGATCGTGCACGAGTCTTTCAGGTTGAGCCGCGTGGTGTAGTCCCCGTCCCCGCTGTTGTTGGTCCAGTTCGTCGTCTGCCGCCGTGTGTTCGTCTTGTCGATCGCGTACGGCACCATCGTCTTGAGCGTGCCGCCCTTCCACGTGCCCATGTGTCCGGTCAGCCGGTTGCCCGTCGAATGCAGTTCCACGGTGCCGCCCGTGAAGTTGGACCGGTCGCGGTAGTGGAACGGCCCGTTGAACACCATCGTGCCGCTGCCGGAGATTGTCCCCCCCTCGCGCGACATGAAGAGGTCGTTGAACGTGACCGTGGAGCCCGCGCCCGACGAAATGCCCATGGACGAGGTGTTCGTGGCGACCACCTTCCCGTTGAACGTGATGTTCGCGTTCGCGGGAACGGTGATCGTCGTAGAGCCCTTATTCGCCTTGATCTCGTCCACGAAGAGAAGGTCGGCGTCCACCGTCACGCCATCCGCGAACGTAGGCGACTTCGCCGCCCCGGCATGATAGATGCGCACCGACGACGCGCCGACGGCGGCGATGTTTCCCGCCACGGCAAACGTGCCGTTCGTCCACGTCTGCCCTTCGGCCACCACCACCGTGCCGGCGCCGCCCACCGTCACGGCGCCGCCACAGCCTTCGATGCCGTCCGCGCCGATCCAGAGCGTCTTCCCCGCGTCCGGCGCCAGCGTGAACGGCGTCACGCCCACCGCGAAGCCGCGCAGGAACGCGTCCACGTCCGCCGCGAACGCCGTGCCGCCCGTCACCGAGACGGCCGTGGCGCCGTTCGCCAGGTCGGGCAGCTCCGCCGCCCCGCTCCAGTTCACCAGCGTCGTCGCCGCCGTATCCGAACCCGCGCCGTCCCACATGGCCGCCGAACCCGCCGCGCCGCCGTACGCGCCCACCGCCACCGCGCCGCCGCCTGCGGCCCAGGCGGCCTCCTCGCCCACGGCAGGCCCCTGCGGGCCATGGTAGACGCCGTCCGCGATGGCGTCGCCGTCCACTGTGACGGCGGCGACCGTCACGTACGCGCCCGCCTCGACGCGCAGCTTGCCGCCGTTCGAAATCTCGAACGTCGTCGCCGGGAACGTCCGCCCCGCGCTCGCGTCGACGGCGAACGTCGCCCCGGTGCCGTCAACCACGGCTTTCGAAAGGTTCGGGAACGACGCCTTCTCGCTCACGCGCACCACGCCGTTCGACACCCAGATGCCGCCCGTCGTGGGATGCTCAGCCTTCTTCAGCACAATCTCGGTCGCTGCGTCCGCCGGCGCCCACACGAGGCCCGCGCTCCCCTTGAACGAGCCCGTGAAGGACATCGGGCTGACCGTGCTCGTGCCGCCGAGATAGGCCAGATTATGGTTCGCGGACGATGTGAACCCATGGCCCGTGTTGTCCACGTCCTCCGTTTCCACGATTGTCAGGTTCTGGATCTGCAAATCGGCGTATTTCAAGGCGAACACTTCCGTCGGATCGTTGTTCGCGAAGGTCAGCGTAAAGCCGGCTGTCGTGTTTTTCATGAACGTGCCGCTCGCGCCGCCGCCGATATCGAACGGGCCGCCTTCCATTCGGATGCCGGCAACGTCAAACTCCCGATTGTTCGTCTGGCCAGGGATAACCAGCGTCCCCGCACCGCGCTTGACCAGCGTTCCGGACGTTCCCTTCAGGTTTTTCTGGATCTCAAATTTCTTGCCGGCCGGCACATCGACAGGCACGTCACCCGTTCCGGAAATTACGAGCGGCACATACCATGACGTGTTGTTGGAGATTTTTACGCCAAGGCCGCCCGCCACGAGCGTCACGGTTCCCTGATTGATCGTCGTCCCCATCCCGTTCGTGTAGACGATGCCGTAGACGGTACCGTCTCCTGCAGCGCCCTGTGCATTCTTCGTGCCGCCCTTTCCATTGATCGTGTTTGTAGGCGCCTGGCAGAACCAGATGACGTCGGACGACGTTGCCGACTTCACCTCGCCCAGCGCGTTCGTCCAGTTAGCCTTGTTGATCCTCCATCCATATTCACTGGACGCATCTCGCCAGTTCGCCAAGCCCGCGCCGTCGGCGTTCGGGCAGAAATAGAGGTCTTCGGCCCTCGCCGACGAGGCTGCCGCCAGTAGCCCCACCACGAAAACGCCCATACATGAGCAGAGAATTCTTTTCATGACCAGGTCCTTTTCTTTTTCAAACAAGTTTTCACGGAAGGCATTATCGCACATTTCGCCCTCGGCGTGCAATACTTTACCGCAGAAATTTTAGATACTTTTGCGAAAACGCACTTGCGTTCCGCCACGGAGCTGTGGTAGACTGCGCGCATGGACACGATTCTCGTCTTCCGCATGTGCCGCTACGACAGCTGGCACTCGAAGGTACGGGCCCTGACGCTGGCGGCCGAGCGTCGCGGCTGGCACCTCCAGGTCATCGACCAGCCGGCCACGCCCGACGCCGTGCGGAAGCTCGTCGCATTCTGGCATCCCAAGGGCGTGGTGGTGGCGGAGACGCCGACCGGATGGCGGCGTTCGGCGCGCATCGCCTTCCCCGGCACGCGCACCGTCTTCCTCGACAGCGACCCGTCCTACGTGCCGCGCGGAATGCCCAACGTCCTGCACGCGACGAAACCGATCTGCGAGGCGGTCGTGCGGGAGTTCCTGTCGATCGGCTGTACCTCAATCGGCTACATTGGCTGGTTTCGGAAGGTCTACTGGAGCGAGGACCGCATCCGCCACCTGAGGGAACTGCTCGATCTCCACGGGCTGCCGTTCTTCACCTTCAACATGAACCGGGCAAACGTCAAGGACCCCGCCAACCTCAACCGGCAGCTCTGCCGATGGCTCAACTCCCTCCCGCGTCCCTGCGGCGTGTTTGCCGCCAACGACACGATCGCGGACCCCATCTTCGCCGCCGCGCGAGCCTGCGGGCTGTCCATCCCGTCCGACCTCGCGGTAATCGGCATGGACAACGACTTTTCCGTCTGCGAGCGCCTGTCACCGTCGCTCTCGACATTCCGGCCGGAATACGACACCCTCGCGGAACGGGTCATGGATCTGATCGAGGGAAATCCCGTCAAGCTCCCGGTCGACGAGTTGACGGCGCGGTTCTTCCGCCGTCAGTCCACACGCCGCTTCAAGCACCATGACGCCGACGTCGAGAAAGCGGTCGAGCGCATTCGCAAGGAGGCGTGCAGCGGCGTCACGGCGCGTGAGATCCTGGCAGACTTCCCCTGTTCCCGACGCCTTGCCGAGATGCGGTTCAAGTCCACGACGGGCAAGACCGTGCTGGAGACGATCTTCGACGCCCGATTCGAGCGCCTGTTCGAGCTGCTGGAGAAACGCGCGGCGCCTGTCGGCGCGCTGGCCGACCTCTGCGGCTTTCCGTCCGCGCTCGTCATGCGCCGCCAGTTCCGCGCGCGCACCGGCACCACCCCAACCGCCTGGCGAGAGAAATCGAGTCGGTCGGCGCGTCCGCTTGGCGGACAATAAAAAATCTTCGCAAGCGCCGCATGCGCGGATGTATCCAGTCGCTAGGCCTTGCGCGTGGCGAGGCGGGCTGCGAGATCCGAAAGGAAGGACGTGTCGCCGGGGAGTCCGTCAAGCGCGGCGAGCGCCGCGTCGGTGTGCTCGCGCACCTGACGCTCGGCCTCTGCGCGGCCTAGCGGCGAATCGCCGTCCAGGAGATCGTCCTCGTGCTGGAACGCAAGACCCAGATGCAGCGCGAAGGTGCCGAGGCGTTCCACCTGCGCGGCCGTGCCGCCGCCCGCCGTCGCGCCCATGCGCGCTGCCGCCACGAACAGGTCGGCCGTCTTGTGGCCGTAGACGTAGGCGACATCCTTGGAGCCTGACAGCTCCGCAGCCTGCCCGCGCACCACGCCCACCGCCGCCTCGCCAAGGATGGACAAGAGTCCCGCGCGCACGCCGGGACAGCTCACGGGCGTCTTGGCAAGGGCGACGAACGCGAGCGCCTGCAGGGCGTCGCCCGCGAGTATGGCGGTGTCCTCGCCGAACTTGGCCCACGTGCTGGGCCGCCCGCGCCGTTCCGTGTCGTTGTCCATCGCCGGCAGGTCGTCGTGCACGAGCGTGTAGGAATGAAGCAGCTCTATGGCGCATGCGGGCATCAGCGCGTCATCCGCCGCACCTCCCACGGCCTCTGCCGCCGCGAGGCATACCAGCGGCCGCACGCGCTTGCCTCCGCCCTCCACCGCCCACCGCATCGCGGCATGCAGCGCGGCCGCCTCCCCTTCCGGCGACGGGAGCAGCTTAGCCAGCGCCGCCTCGATCTGTCTTTTGGTGTTCTCGGAATCCATGCCTCCAGTATAGCACATTTGCGCCGCCGTTTTGCAAGGCACGGCGGAATCGTGTACACTATGCGTCCCATGAACGAGCAGAATCCATCCTCGGCCGCGACGCCGGAGCCGCGCGCACGCGCGCTTATCCCCTTCTTCGTCTTCGCCGCCTTCTACCTTGGATTGTCGCTCTGGGCGCACGACTTCTACCGCGTGCCCATCATCATCGCGTTCATAGTCGCGTCCGCCACTGCGCTTGTGTTCGGCCGGGAACGCCCGCTGGCGGAACGCGTAGACCGTTACGCGCGCGGGATGGGCGAGACCAACATCATGCTCATGTGCCTGATCTTCATCCTCTCCGGAGCGTTCGCCACCGTGGCGAAGGGGTCGGGCGCCGTGGACTCCGCCGTCGCGCTCGCGCAGGCGGCGATTCCGGCAAAGCTGATGCTGGCAGGACTCTTCGCCGTCTCGTGCCTGATCTCGCTCGCCATAGGCACGAGCTGCGGAACGATCGCCGCCATCACGCCGATCGCCGCCGGGCTTACGGGTCCGATGGGCCTGTCGCCCGCCGTCACGATCGGCGCCGTGGTGGGCGGCGCCATGTTCGGCGACAACCTCTCGATGATCTCGGACACCACGATCGCCGCCACGCGCACGCAGGGCATCGGCATGCGGGAGAAGTTCCGCGCCAACATAGGCATAGCCCTCCCTGCCGCGCTGGCGACAGTGGCGATCTACTGTTTGTTCGGCGGCGGCGACGCGGCAGTCTCGATCCCCGCCGCACGCGCGCTTGCCTGGCAGGACGCGGTGCTCGTGCTTCCGTACATCCTCATCCTCGTCCTCGCGCTCCTTGGACTAAACGTGATGATGCTCCTCTTCGCCGGGACGGTCCTCGCGGCGACGATAGGCATCCTGTGCGGACGCTTCACGTTCTGGGCCGCGCTCGACCTTCTCGGCAAGGGGACGCTAGGCATGAGCGAGACGCTGATCGTCGCCATACTCGCGGGCGGCCTGCTCGCCACCATCCGCGAGAACGGCGGAATCGCGTGGTTCA
>CAMPAF010000182.1 GCA_946631535.1 uncultured Verrucomicrobiota bacterium | reverse complement strand
GCACGGGGATGCCGTACTTCTCGCCGAAGTCGACGGCCTGCACGAGGTTGTGCGTCGTGACCTGCTCGCTCGCCTTGTCGCCCACCGCCACCATCAGGGCCATCGCGCTCGCGTTCACGCGCAGCACGTCCTCGATGTCGTAGAGGCGGTTCAGGTTGAGGTCGGTGAGGATCGACGTGCCGCCGTCAGCGCGCAGGCACACGGGCTTCGACATCGTGGGCGGAATCACGCTGCGCAGGACGCCGCGCGTGCACATCAGGCAGTCCGCATGCTCGATGAGCGGGTTGATCGCGATGTCGACGCGCTCGAGGCCGCTCGTCGGCCCCATGATGAAGCCGTGGTCGCAAGCGAGCATCACTGTGCGTCCGCTCTTCTTGTTGAAGATGCGGGAGAGGCGGTTCTTCACGCCCCAGCCGCGGTTCTCGTTGCCCTTGAGGAAGAACGCCTCGTTCGTCTGCGGCGTCCCCAGCCCGTAGGCCTTCGCCTCCTGGAATCCGTCCATGTCTGCCATTGTCTTGTCTCCTTTAACTTATTAACCTTTTAACCTTTCAACCCTTTAACCTTCAAAACAGCTCCAGATGTCGGCGTTGGACGCGCTGCCCGCGTCGATCGGGCCGATGGAGCGCTCGCCGAGGTTCTTCGCGCGCCCGAACTTCGCCTGCATCTGCGCGGTCGCGTCGCTGCCGGCCTTCGCCGCAGCCGCGGCCGCCGCGAACATCGCGGCCTCGCCCTCGGCCGCGTGCGCATTCAGCGCCTCCACGGCCGGGATGAGCGCATCCATGAAAGTCTTGTCGCCCACCTTCGCCTTCGTGGCGAAGCCCAGCTCCTCCAGCCCGGCGGCGAAGAGCTCGGCGATCTCCGGCGCGGACAGTTCGACCTTGCCCGCGTCCACGGCGTCGGCCATGCCCTCGAAGAGCGTGCCGTACAGCGAACTGGTGGAGCCGCTCACGTCGGACTCCAGGTGCGACACCATGTCCTCGAGCAGCGACTTGAAGTCGCCCCCTTCCGCGGCGGCCAACGCTCGCGTCGCCGCCACTATGGCCTCGCCGTGGTCGCCGTCGCCGCCAGCGGCGGCATCCAGCGCCGAATAGTCGTTCTCGCGCGCGGCGATCTTCTCCGCCGCCCGCTTCCACACGTCCTTGAACTCCTGCAACGTCATCTTTTCTTGTCCTCCGTTTGGAACACCTGTATTCTACACGAAATCGCGTCGCGACGCACCACCATTTCCCGTCAGTAGCCGAGATCCTCGTCCACAAGCAGGACGTGCGCGTCGGTGCGCGAGGGCCGACGGTCCATCACCACCGTCACGCTGCAGATGCGGTCGGGCGACGAGCAGTCGGCGCACTCGCCGGTGGCGGCGCACGGCGTCTTCTTGCCGAGCCGGCGGCAGTTGGGCGGACACGCCTCGCGCTTGACGCGCGCGATCGCAGCGTCGATGCCGCCGTCCACGATCTTGTTGCGCCCCACCACGAACACCACGCGCCCCGGGCCGAATATGGACGCCGCCACGCGGTTGCCGTTGCCGTCGATGTTCACCAGCCTGCCGTCGGCGGTGAGCGCGTTCGCGCTCGTGAGGAAGAGGTCGCACGTCAGCTCGTGCCGCATGACGCCCATCTTCTCCTCGGGCTTCCACTTCGGGTCGCCGTGCCGCCATATCTCCTTGCCTGCCGCGGCAAGCGACTCGGCCAGGCCGAGCGTCGCCACCGTCACGCTGCCGCCGAAACCGACACTCTTCGCGTCCGCGGCCAGCTCCATCACGCGGGCGGCGGCATCGGTCCCCGTCGCGAAGTATTCTGCGGCGAACCCCCGCTTGCGCAGGGCCTCGGCAACCTCTTCAAGTCGATTCTTTTCCATGGCTCAAAGTATAGCAAAAAGCGGCGCGTCATGAGCGGAGCAGCATGTCCGAGAGCGGCTGGAGCGGACGCCCCCGCAGGAACGAGCCGCCGTCCATCTCTCGCGCGCCCTCCGCCTTCAGCGAAGGAAGCAGCAGCGCGCTGTCGCCCGTGCGGACGATCGGTCCGCGGCCCGTTGCCGCCAGAATGGTTCCTGGCAGCTCGCTTCTCCAGACTGGCTTTATCTGGTCGGTCTTGAGGAACTCCACGTCCGTCACAACCACTCGCCCGGAGAACCCCTTCTTGCGGAAACGCATCGGCAGGAACGTGTAGCAGCCCGGCCAGGGCGTGTACGCGCGCAGTATCCGCTCGATCTCCTGCGACCGCTTCGACCAGTCGATGAGTCCGTCCGTCTTCTTTATCTTGTGGGCGTACGTCGCCTTCGCGTCCTCCTGCTCTGTGGGAGGCGGCAGGTTCTTCGCCGCCATGAGCTTGAGCGTCTTGGCGAGCGTCACGCCGCCGCAGATGGAGAGCTTGTCCATCAGCGTCTCGCCAGTGTCGTCGGAGTAGATCGGCTCGATCTGCCGCATGAGGATAGGCCCGTCGTCCATGCCCATCCCCATCTTGATGATGGAGACCCCCGAGAGCTCGTCTCCGGCGATGATCGCCGCCGTCACGGGCGCGGCGCCGCGGTACTTCGGCAACAGCGAGAAATGGCAGTTGACGCACCCGAGCGGCGGAAGCGTGAGCAGCTCTTCCTTGAGGAACTGCCCGAAGGCGACGACTGCGATGACGTCAGGCTTCCACGCGCGGATCTGCGCCAGAGCCTCTGGAGAGTTCACATCCTCCGGCGTGATGCACGACGTGATGCCGCGCTCCCTCGCGTATGCGCGGCAAGGGCATGGCGTGACGCCGCGCCCGCGCCCGGCCGGACGGTCGGGCTGCGTCACGACGCCCACGACCTGCAGGCCGGGTAGGCGCAAAATCGCCTTCAGACACATGGCCGAGGCGGCAGATGAACCCATAAAGACTATTCGCATGGGCGCAATTCTACCACACACCCCGAAATCCGTCTAGGTGGTTGGTGAGGAACACCGGGCTTATTCGGTCACGCGGTTTTTCCGGAACGTGAAGAGGAGCGAGCAGAGCATCAGGCATCCGGCCACGGCGTAGACGCCACCCATGAGCGCGAAGCCGAGCTCGAACCCGGCCACGCCCTGCGACCTTGAAAGATGCCCCATCAGGATGCCCGAAAGGCCGCCAAAGAAGAACGCCAGCATGTTGAGCAGCCCCACCGCCGTCGAGCGGTACTTCGGCGCGACCACATCGAAGAGAGAGGCGTGCGTGTTCACCTCGAAGAAGCCGCGGAACACGCCGTACAGCGCCACAGCCGCCCACGTGGCGGACACGCTAGGCGCATAGGCCACGAACACGAGCGCCGGCGCGCCGAGGAAGAGCGCGCAGGACTGGAACAGCAGGCGGAAGCGCGGATAGCGCTTCACCAGAGCGTCCGTTAGGAACCCGCCCGCCATGATCGCCGCGAACGCGCAGACGTGGTGGTAGAGCATCGTGCCGTTGCCCGCAGTGGCCACAGCGGAGTCGCCCAGCTCCGTCGCGAACTTCTGCGCCACGAATTTCGGCGCCCAGAAGAGATAGGCGTTGTTCACGAACACGATCGCGATGAATCCGCTCGTCGCCAGCAACGCCGACGGATTGCAGAAGTAGGCCTTCAGCCCCTCCAGGAGCGGCGGCTTAGCCCTTTTCTCGTCTTCCTCCCGGCCCTCCCGGCCATCCCTCAAGAAGAAGATGAACAGCACCCCCAGCAGGAAGCCGAGCGCGCCGAAGATGATGAACACGGGCCGCCAGTAGCCAAGCGTGCCGAAGCACGACTCCACCCATGCGCTGCCCTTCAGCCCGTGGAGTATCCACGCGACGAGCGCGCCGCTCGTCATAAGTCCGATGTAGAGCGCCGCCTGGTGCACCGAAAGCGCCACGGAGCGCGTCTCCTTGTGGTGCACCGCTATGAGCGCGTAGGCGCTTGGCGCGTAGAACGACTCGCCGCCGCCCGTGGCGATCGAGCGGAAGAACATAACGCACGCGTATGCCGATATGCCTATCCCAAGGAGCGTGAAGTTCCCCACGAAGCCCATGCCGACCGTCATCAGCGACCAGAACATCAGCGAGCCGGTGATGAGCCACTTCCGGCTGAACCTGTCGCCGCAGAAACCGGCCACGGTCGTCATCAGCGCGAGCGTCCAGGACAGCACGGTGTTGATCCAGCCGATCTGCACGTCCGTCAGGTGCAGCTCTTCCTGGATCGGGATCGTCAGGAGGCCGAACAGCGCCCGGTCAGCCTGATGGAAGAAGAAGGCGAAGCTCAGCATCGCCAGAAGCAGCCACTTGTATGCGTTTTTCATCCGTCCGTCCTCCGTTGCGCCAGCGGATGCGCCTTCATGTATTCGTCCTTCAGGTGCTCCACCGACACGTGCGTGTAGATCTGCGTGGTCGCCAGCGACGAGTGCCCAAGCATCTCCTGCACGCTGCGCAGGTCCGCCCCAGCGTCCAGAAGGTGCGTAGCGAAGCTGTGGCGGAGCTTGTGCGGCGTGAGGTCCGTAGGCAGCCCGGCGACCGCCAGCCACTTCTTCATGCGCCGCTGCGCGTCGCGCGGACCGAGCGGGCGTCCCCTCTCGTTGAGGAAGATCGCGGTCGCGTCCGCGCCGCCGTCGGGCCAGCGCTCTGCCGCCTTCTCGCGCAGGTTCCGCAGGGCCTTGAGCGCGGGCTTGCCGAGGATGCAGAGGCGCTGCTTGGCGCCCTTGCCCGTCACGATCACTGCGCCCGAAGAGAAGTTGATCTGCCGCCAGACGAGCGGCACCACCTCGGATATTCGGCATCCCGTGGAGTAGAGCGACTCGAAGAGTGCGGTGTCGCAGAGGCTCGCGTATACCTGCTCAGGCGAAACCGGAAGACCTGCCTTGCGCCGCCGATTCAGTTCCGCCTCCGGAGCCTTGAGGAAGCGCGTAACGTCCGCTACTGAGAGCGTGCGCGGCAACGGCTTGGGGAGCTTCGGCCCTCGCAGCCCAGCGAACGGGTTGGCCTCCACCGCGCCAGCGCGCACGAGGTGGCGGAAGAAGGCGCGCATAGACGCCAGCTTGCGGCGCGTCGTGGTCGCCTTTGCGCCGTCCCCGGCGAACGCCATCAGGAAGTTGCGCGCATCCTCTGGCGTGACGCGCGCCCACTCGAAGGGCGGCTGCGCGTCGGCGCCCCAGCGGAAGGCGGCGAACTGCGAGATGTCCTGCTCGTATCCGGCCGCCGTGTGGTCGGAGGCGTTGCGCTCGGCGAGCAGGTGTGAACGGAAGCGGCGCACGGCCTCGTCGTCGTGCGCCGCCCGGCTGGACGGAAGATGGTCCTTCCCGCTCACGCCTTTCTGCGCGAACCGCGCCCTCTCCTCTTCTTCTCGGCGAGGGCGTCGGCCTTCGCGTCCTTCTCGGCCTCGGCCGCCTTCTCGTGGACAGGCAGGTCGTTGAGCCCGAGGCGTTCGGCCACCTCGTCGAAGCCGGGAATCTGGTCCTTGTAGTTGACGCACACGCGGCGCAGAGCCAGCACCTGGCGAGGCGAGAGCGAGCTGCGGCGCGCGTACTGGTCGCGCAGGGACGAGACGAACTCCGCGTCGTTGTAGGTGCGGCGGCCGCGGCGCGCCGGCTCCTTCCACGCCGTAACCTTGTCGAGCAGGCTCAGCAGCTCCGGCACGGCAGGGTCCACGGGCGCGATCTCGAACCCGCCCGGCACGTAGGGGGCGAGCCGCGCGCGGACCTGGTCGGCGTCCGGCAAGGCGCCCGCGTTCTCGCCCACGCTGCGGGCGAGGATGGAGAACTGCTTCGGGGAAAGCACACGACCGCGGTCCACCTGCTCGCGCAGGGAGTTGAGGAACGGGTTCTTCGTCAGTCCGCCGATGCGGTCGATCGTCAGGAAGCACCACTTCACCAGGTCGTTCGACGGCGAGTTCTTCACCCGGTCGAGCTCAGGCCCGTAGCCAAGGTCGATGAGGCGCAGCTCGCCGTCCGGAATCTGCTCGCGGTACGCGATCGCAAGCTTCACGAGCGCCTGAAGCTGCCGGTCGGAGAGCTTCTCCGGCGCTTCAGACATCTGCTTCTTCACGGACTCCACGAACCCGTGGTCGTCGTAGACCCTCCGGCCCTCGCCGACGGGCGCCTTCCACTTCTTGACCTCGTCAAGCAGCGCGAACAGCGCGGTGAACTTCTCCATTGGCGGCGGCGGCTCCTTCGCGGCCTCCACCCAGGCGGTGAACTTGCGGTAGAAGTCGGAGAGCATCCCGTTTCCGTTCTCGCGGCCCTCCTCCACCTTGTCGAGCGCGTCCTCCATCTGCGCCGTGTAGCCCACGTTGAAGAGCGGCTCCAGCTTCTTCACCAGCCAGTCGTTCACGTCCATGCCGCGCTGCGTCGGGATGAGCTGGCGCGACTCGCGCGTGGCGTACTGGCGGTCCACCAGCACCTCGATCGTCTGCGCGTACGTGGA
>CAMPAF010000181.1 GCA_946631535.1 uncultured Verrucomicrobiota bacterium | reverse complement strand
TACCGCCGCTTCACGGACGTCAACCAGTTCCTTTCCACGATCACCGAGATGGTGAGGAAATAGTAGGCAATGAGTAAAGGTGATTTCTATGCGGTGATCCTGTCGGGCGGGAGCGGCGAGCGGTTCTGGCCGCTCTCCACGCCGGAACGTCCGAAGCAGTTCCTCACGGTGTTCGGCGGCAAGTCGCTTCTGCGCCAGGCCGTCGACCGGCTGAAGGGCCTAGTGCCGCCTGAGCGCGTGCTGGTGGTGACTGGGAAGGCCCTCGTGAAGGCGACGAGGGCGGAGCTGCCGGAGCTGCCGCGCGCGAACATCGTGGCCGAGCCGTGTCGGCGCGACACCGCAGCCGCTGTGGCGACGGCCTGCGGCGTGGTCGAGGGACGCGGAGGAGAGGATGCTGTGGCGGCGATCCTCACGGCGGACCAGGTGATGCGCGACGTTCCGGCATTCCGGCGCGTGCTGGCGGACGCGGCGCGTGCGGCGGCAAGATCGGACGACATCGTGACGATGGGCGTGGCGCCGGACTACCCCGCGACAGGTTTCGGATACATCCACGTCGGCAAGCCTGTCGACATCGGCACCAGGACGGTCTTTGCGCGTGCCATAAGGTTCGTGGAGAAGCCGGACGCGAAGACGGCGCGCCGCTACCTCGCTTCAGGGCGGTACGTGTGGAACGCCGGCATGTTCGTGTGGCGCGTGGCGACGATGAAGGCCGCGCTGCTGAAGGGCGCACCTGCTCTCGCGATACTGGAAGCGACGGTGGCCTCTTGCCGCACGGCGCGCGGCGTGCAGCAGGCGCTGGACACGTACTATCCGCAGCTGCCGAAGATTTCAATCGACTACGCCGTCATGGAGAAGGCCACGAACATCCTAGTCTCGAGCGGCGCGTTCGGTTGGGATGACGTGGGCACGTGGTCGAGCGCGGACAAGCATCTAGCCACAGACGCCAGGCGGAATGTCGCCAAGGGCGAGGTGGCGCTCCTGGACGTGTCCGATTCCATCGTCCTCTCCACGGGCCCGCAGGTCGGCGCGCTCGGCGTGGCGAACCTGGTGGTGGTGGCGACGAAGGGCTCCGTGCTGGTGGCGGACAAGTCGCGCGTGCAGGACCTGAAGAAGCTTCTCGCGAAGCTGAACCAAAACGGTGCGTGATGGACGAGTTCGCGGTCATAGACGGCAGGCGCGTCAACTTCGGAGTCGCCGAGCGCGACTTCAAGTACTACATCTTCGACTGGGACGACAACATCCTCCACATGCCCACTCGCATCTACATGGAGAAGCTGGACGAGGACGGAAGATGGGTGCCTACGTCTGTCTCTACCGGCACGTTTGCGCTTGTCAGGTCGGACGAGGCTCGATACCGCCTGCCGCTGGTCGGCGGGCGCGAGGCGGCGTTCCGCGACTTCCAGGACGACCCCGACGCGGGGACCGCAGATTCCGCGTTCATCCGCGACACGCGGGCGGCGCTTGCGCGCGTCGCGGCAGGCGAGCCGGCCGGGCCGTCGTTCAAGACGCTACGCAAGACGTTGCGCGAGGGGCGCATCTTCGCGATCGTCACCGCGCGCGGCCACGCGTCAGAGACGATACGCGATGCGGTGAGGATCTTCATCGACACTGTCCTCACTCCAGACGAGCGCGAGGAGATGATGACGAACCTTCGCGGCTACAGGCACTGCTTCGACAAGGTCGACCGCTTCGGCACGGACGAGGAGGAACTCGACTATTTCCTCTCCATGTGCCGATACCATGCCGTCACCAGTCCGGACTTCAAGGAGAAGCTGTCCAGCGACAGCGACTTCGGCTCGCGCTTCGCGGATGCCACGTCCGCGCAGAAGCCGGAACTCGCCAAGGAGTTCGCGATCCGCGATTTCGTCGAACACCTCTTCCGCACGCTGCGGAGGACGGGCGGAGTGGGCGCGCACCAGGTTGCCGTCGGCTTCAGCGATGACGACGTCGGCAACGTGAAGGCCGTCTCGGACTACATCCGCCGCGAGCTCGCGAGCCGCTTCGGCTGCTGCAAGTTCGTGGTTTACGACACGAGCGACCCCGAGCTGGTCAGCGGCCGCAAGGTGACCGTCTCCGGCCAGCTCGATCTCCCCGGCTTCTGACCCTTTCTGAATGAAGCGTTTTTGCTCTGCTATAGAAGAATCTGTCAACGAAATTAGTCAACGGAAGGATGGAATCATGGTACTTACAAGGGTAAATGGGATTGCAGGACGCATGACCTTCTGCCTGCTGGCAGGCTTCTGCCTTGCGGCTTCGGCGGGCGTCTACCACTGGACAGGCGCCGCGCTTGACGGTGTATGGGACAACGCCGCGAACTGGCAGGAGAACGAGGTTCCCGGCATGTGGACGAACCGAACGGATCACACGTTCGGCGGCAAGCTGGGCGACACGGTGATCTTCGGCGCGCAGGCCGAGGGCGCGCCCACGACCATCGACCTCCAGGGACAATACGCGATCGACCACCTGATCGTGACGAACGGCGCGCCGGCCTACGTCTTCGGCACGTCGGACGCGGCGACGCAGCGTCTCGGCTTCCAGACGAACTCGTCCCTCGTCGTGGCGGCGGACGTGACGGCCGACCAGACGTTCCGCCGTCCGGCGGTCTGGAACACGGCGGGCGGGAAGTCCGGAACGCTTTCGTTCCGCAACAATTCCCTGCACGCGAAACTCATCTACGGGAAGCTCGACAAGACGACCGACAAGGCCGGCTATCCCTACGCAATCGTCTACCTGTACGGCGCCGGGACGATCGAGATCACGGACAACCCGCTGTTCGACCAGATCGGCACCCTTGGATTCGGCAATTCGGGACTTGTCATTTTCCACAACACGGCTTATGGCGGCTCGCGCTACTCGGTCGCGGCCTTTCAGCCCATCTCGGGCGGCACGCATGAAATCGAAGTGGCGGCTGGCGCGTTTCTCGGCGCGATGTGCGGCACTTGGGCATGGAGCGACCATATCCAGTTCCAGGAGAACACGCATGTCTATGGTGACGGATTCGTCAACCTGGCTGCCCCCTACAACACGCCCGTGGAAGACCCGAATGCGCCGCCCCGGCTCCGCGTGTGGACAGGAAAGAAGGCGGTGATCGACGTTGGCATCGGAACGAAGAACGGGGGTGCGCGACACCGTGACTTTTCCGTACGGAACAACGGCGGAAATCTACCTGAACGGCACCAACAGCCTGCCCGGACGGCTTCGGCTCATGGGGACGGGAAGCACGTTCGCGCGCCTGATCGGCAACAAGAACTGCACGGCGGAGCAGACGTCCGTCGGACGCGGCGACGCGGTCGTCTACGAGCCGGACTGGAGTGGCACGACGGCGAATGTCGACGGCAAGCGCCACATCACGTCCGTGGCGACGAACGGCGCGCCGCAGGCCAAGTTCTACTACAGCGGCGCGGGCGAGACGACGGACAAGGATCTCGTCGTCTCCAACACGTACATGACGGCGGGGAGCGTGACGCTGGGCAACTGCGGCACGGGGACGCTCACGTGGAACGGCGACGCGCTGCAGATCGACGGTTCGCCGGGAACGGCGTTCACGCTGGACGCCCGGACGGCGCCGATCGTCTTCGGCGGACTCTTCGAGGCCGGACGGAACTGGAGGCTTGCGGTGGCGGGAAGCGAGACCGTCTCCTTCAGCCAAGCGCAACCGGCCATCTCGGGTTCGGTGACGCTCTCCGGCGGCGTGCTCGAGATGCCGACCCTTGCCCGGCTCCCCAACGTGACCGGCTTCGTCTTCGCGGGCGGCGAGCTGAGGATCACGGAGAGCGGCACGGCGGCGGTGAACGCGACCTTCCAGACCGGCGCGAGCTCCATCGAGCTGGCGGACGGCGTGGCGTTGACGCTCTCGTCGTTCGCCTTGCCGTCGGGCGCGTCGCTCGACATCGTCCTGCCGGAAGGCGGGACCGCCTCCGTGACGGTCGCGGGCGCGACGCCCGGTCCGCTGCCGACGACGGTCACGTGGAACGGGCTCCGGGCGAAGATCGACGACCAGGGACGCATCCAGCCGAGCCGGTCGGCGTGGCTTTCGGCGCAGGACGGCACGTGGAACACGTCGGCGAAATGGAGCAACGGCGTGCCGGGCGAGACGGACTCGGCGCTGGTGAATGTTGCCGGACCCTCTTACACGGTGGCGATCGACGAAGCGCCGGCGCATGCCATCAGCGACCTGCGGATCGCCAATGCGGGCGCGGGCGTCGCTACCGTCGCCGCCACGACGGAGCTTGACCTGGGCGCGGCGACGGTCGATCTCCAGCCCGGCGGCGCGCTCGCGGCGGGAGACGGCGGCACGCTGAACATCACAAATGCGACGATCTCGTTCAACGGCGGCTCGATCAACGGGTCGGGAAGCGGAATCGTGAACGTGAAGGACGGTTTCGCGTTCGGTTCCGGAACAAACACCTTCACCGGGACGAGTCGCCTGCTGGTGGGCCTGCCGACCAAGTCGTCGCAAAAGCTTTACCAGAATCCGACGTCCGACGGGCCGAGCGTCGTGACATTGTCCGAGCAGGCGACCTATTGTCTCTATCAGGGTTTTTGGGTTCTCTGCAACAACGTGCCGGGCGGACGCGCGATCCTCAACTTCGACGGAACGGATGGCGTCAGCTACTTGGGCGGCGCGGCCACCTTTTACGGGATGGCCGTCGGCTGCCGTCAGGGATACGGCGAGATGAACTTGAAGCACGGAACGCTGAACCCTGGCAACTTCGGAATCTTCGTGGCGGCCGATTCGCCGGACTCCGCGAGCTCGACCGCGAGCACGCCCCATTGCGTGACGGGCGTGGTGAACCAGACGGGAGGAAACGTGTCCCTATCGAGCTGGGGATGGCATTACGCGGGCATGATCTGCGGCTTGGTGGTCGGAGACGGCACGCGCATCAACAAGTCGAACGCCGACGTGCTGGCGAAGAGCCAATGCGTCGGCCACTACAACCTGAGCGGCGGCAAGCTGGAAATCAACAGGGGCGCGTGCGTCGTGGGCGGCGGCGTCGGCACGGGGACCTTCAACCATTCGGGCGGCACGTACTACCACAACGCTACGGATACCTATCAGGGAACGCCCGCTGCCTTCCCGCTCGTGATCGGCCTGGGCCTGCGCGGAAACGGCACCTGGAACATGACGGGCGGCACGACGGACATCCGCAACCACGTGTACGTGGGGGGCGCCGAAAAGGCCGACCTTCAGCATATCCCGGAGCCGAGCGCAAACTACTATCCCGACGGCGACGGCTGCACGGGCGTTCTCGACGTCTCGAACGGTACGTTCGTCACGACGAAGAACATCTACGTGGGCGCGAAGGGCACCGGCACGCTCGTGTTGCGTCCGACGGGAACGATCCAGGCGGCGAATGTGGTGCTGTCGAACGGCGTCGCGTCGGTTCTGCGTCCGGTGGTGGAAGGCACGGCGACGGGACTCCTGAAGGCGACGGGCAATCTGGTGATCACGGACGGCGCGCGGATCGAGATCGACGCGACGGGCATGTCCGCGAACGCCCCGCTCTACACGCGGCTTGCCACGGCGGCGAACGTCGTCGGCGAATTTGCCGCCGACAAGGTGTCCTTCGACTACGACGAGGCAGACGCGGCGATGCGCGCGGTATTCAGGTCGGCGGAGATCGTCTATGAACTCGACGGCGAGAATGGGCTTTGGCTCAAGACCACGCCGCGCGGAACCACAATCATCTTCCGATAACCTGCGCTACAAGGAAAGCAAGATGAAGAATGCACGGACGTGGATGGCATTTCTGGTGACGTTGTCTGCGGTGTGCATGGCGGAAGGGGACGCATGGTTCCCGTTCGTCATCTCGTACGGCGGCGCAGACAACGCGTCGAGCGTTGCGTACATGCTGGACGCGCCAGCGGGCAAGCACGGCTTCGTGCGCGTGGCGGGCGGCGAGTTCGTGACGGACGCGGGCCCGATCCGCTTCAACGGCACGAACATCACCGGCCCTGCGAACTTTCCCGAACACGCGACGGCGGATCGGCTAGCCGCCCGCTTCGCGCGTCTCGGCATCAACTGCGTGCGCCTCCACTTTATGGACACGTGGTACAAGAACTTCATGGACGTGCGCAAGCAGGGCATCCTCGACGACGACACGAAGACGCAGCGGAAACTCTCGCCCGAACAGCTGGAGAAGCTGGACTACATGATCGCCGCGTTCAAGAAGGTCGGCGTCTACGTGAACATCAACCTCCACGTGGGGCGGACGCTCGACGCGCGCGACGGACTGCCGGACGGCTCGCCGTGGGCGAACAAGACCGTGGGGCAGTTCATGCCGCGCATGGTGGAGCTGCAGAGGGAGTACGCGCGCGACCTGCTTACGCACGTGAACCGCTACACCGGCAACGCCTACACGGACGAGCCCGCCGTCGCCATGATCGAGATCAGCAACGAGGAC
>CAMPAF010000180.1 GCA_946631535.1 uncultured Verrucomicrobiota bacterium | reverse complement strand
CGAGACGTGGCGCACGTTTGCCGTGCTGGCCGACGACGGTCCAAAGCAAACCGACAGACGGAGCACGGAGTTTTCCTATCCGGCGGTCATCGAACCGTGTCCGGGCGTGCTGGCGATCACCTTTACCTGGAACCGCCGCCAGATACGGTTCGTGGAAATGAAGTTGCCGCCTCGTCAGGTGTTTTGATAAACGGGAGCAACTTTTGTCGAGATTGGTCTTGCACAGACACACCCGATAGGGTATCGTGTGGGAGATTCTGGACGAATTATACCCATGAATTCTTTCTGGAAATCTACCTTTGCAAGGAAACTGAGGGGACAGACCCTTCGGAAACTGAGTGTGGCATGAGGGGCCTGTCCCCATCAAGGTGTCCCCATCAATGCTCCGGAAATCTTGGGGCGAGCGGACGGCGCAAGTTCTGTTTCTGCGACTGGGACGGCGACGGCGTCCTAGATATGATCGTCAACAGCGTCAACGCTGACTTCTTCAAGGGGCTGGGACGTGGTGCCGACGGCAAGTGGCGATTCCGCAACGAGGGGCCGATGGGACTCGTGCGCCTTGCGGGGCATACGACGTCGCCCACCCCCGCCGATTTCGACGGCGACGGCGTGCCTGACCTGGTGCTGGGCACGGAAGACGGCTTCTTCTACCGCCTTGACAATCCATACATTTGTCGCAAAACTGGCAAGTAAGGAGGATTTATGGGGACAGTCCCCGTGATTTCAACGCCGCCAAGATGGCGGCTTTCCCAGTTAGGCGACCGCGCAGGAGCGAGGCCCTCCCGTTGTGGCGCGCTGATTGGGGAAGCCGCCTTCCAGGCGGCGTGTAGGCTTTGAAATGAAAAACTTCTTGTTCCTCCTTGCGCCCAAGGTGAGATTTTGGCATAATTGATGCGCTGAACCTTTCAGTCGTGAAGAGACGTTTCTGCGGGTTTCGTCAAGCCACGTGGCTTGGCTCGCGAATGGTGCGGGAGAGGGGTTTGGCAACTACTTCAGGAAGAGGAAGTTGCGATGAGAAGGAACGTTTTACTTTTCGGCATCGGCCTGGCGGTGACCGGCGCCGCAGCGGGTGATGCCTTGTACGTCGGTTGGCGCGAAGCGTCCGGCACGAACGTCGCCGCGAACGCGTCCGTCACGTTTGACGGGCGGCTGGGCGTGGGAGACGGAGGCGTGTTCTACAAGCTGGGCGCGGGCACGTTGACGCTCCCCCTGTCGCAGGTGGACCGTCAGGCGCCCTACGCGGTGACGGCGTTGGAGGGGACGCTCGCCCTCGCGCCCGGCAACGCCACGGCGGACGCGACGCCGCCCGCCTTCATTTCCGACAAGGCCGCATTCTGGGTGGACGCTACGCCCGGCAAGGGCCTCCAGACGGAACCTGACGCCGAGGACGCGACCGTGACGCGCGTGACGCGCTGGTGCGACGTACGCGAGGCCGATCCGTCCGCACGGTCCTACACGTCCGCCCTGTCCGCCCATGGCGTGACGGGATGTGCTAACGAGCAGACTGGAAACCCTGTCGTGACGAACGTGGACGGCAACGCGACCGTCTACTTCGGTGGTCTTGGCTCCGGGCAGTACATGGCGTTCAAGAACCCGTCGGACGCCGCGCTGTCATACACAAAGGTGTTCCACTTCTTCCTTGTTCACGGGATCGCCAGCACATGGGGGCCTGTCTATGGCTATTCGCAAAACGTCGCGCAGGGCGGATTCCGTGCCAATTCAGACTCCCTTACGGGCTACACATCGCTTTCGGCCGGCCATTTCGACTTGTACCGCGGCGACCAGCACGGCGGGCTGTGGACATCGCGCTTTTCGCTGAACGGACAGGTGGTCGATGTGTTCCGCACACCGCCGCGCAAGGGATTCCAGCTTTTGGCTGGAACCGTCGGAGACCAGTTCCAGTACATCGACAACTTCTTCAAGCAGCGCACGGTGGCCAAGGTGATCGGCGGAGACTTCCTCTCAGAGGCGATCCTCTTCACGAACCAGCTTTCCGAGGCCGAGTTCGTGGCGGTGGAGCGCTACCTGATGGCGAAGTGGAAGCTGCGCGACGGCACGGACAAGTTGGCGCGTCTGGACACGGACGTGGGACGGATTGGCGTGGCGGATGGCGCAGAGGTGACGGTTGCCCCGGCGGCTGACGAAAGCGTGGGGCCTGTCGCGTTTGCAGGCGAGGGAACGGTGACGAAATCGGGCGCGGGCACGCTCGTGATCGGCCCCAGTGGCGACAGTCCGCCGTTTGCCGGAACATTCAACCTCGCGCAAGGCACCGTGGCGGTGCGCGGTGGCATGGCCCCGACGCTCGGCGTCGCCGGCGGGGACGTCCTGGATGCGAGCTACACGACGTCGCCGTCGGTCAACCTGTCGACGCTTCTCAGCCGCGACCGGAAAGACGGAACCGACATTACGCTTACGTCGGGTGGCGATGCGGCCGCCGTACGCAAGACCGGCGTTGCCGAGGCGCGCGTCTCCGCTATCTCGAACGGGGTGAAACGGCTTTCCGTGGAGGGCGGTTCGCTCGTGCTGGTAGCGCCGGAAAAGACATCGCTCTATCTGCCTGGGAATGGCGTAGAGTCCGTCAACGTTACGGTCACGAACGCCGATTTCGAGGCGTTTTTCGAGAACGGCCATTCGGGCGAGATGACGGGCTTCACGGGTTTCTCGCATGGGTGGTACGGTGGTGGTAGCGCTACTCGTTGGCTGAGCGTGAAGAGCTCGGGCTGGAATACCCACTGTAAAACCGCCGTTCCGCCGCCCAGCGGCGAGGGCGTGCTGGCGATCAAGGACACGGGTTCGTCGGCCTACACGTTTGTCGATCTGCCGAAGGACGGAACGTACGAGTTCAGCTGTGTGTCCACCACGCGAAAAAATGCTGGCGACGGGAAATATTACCCGTTGGGGATATGGGTTGGCACGGGGAACAATCTCTCCACGGCGACCCAGATTGGGGCGCTCCTGTCGGGCGAGGCGCCCTGGCCGCGAACCTACTGCCGCTTCACGGCGACGGCAGGGCGTCATGTTCTCGGTTTCAAGATAAGCAATACCTATCAAGATGATACCTACCTGATCGACGACGTACGGCTCAGACTCGTGCGCGAGGCGTCGGCGCCAGTCGCCTTTACGGTTCCCAACGGCGATTTCGAGATGTACACCAACAACACGCCGCACTACCTTTGCCTCAATGCTGCGACGACCGCGAAGGACTGGACGTTCGACAGCTCCGCTTCGACGTACTTCAATTCGACGAAGGTCCCGGCCGTGTCAGTGTCCAGCCCGCTGTCCTTCGCCGACGCTTCGGGTTCCAAGCCCACGCGCATGTCGGCCTGCGCCGACTACGTGTACGGCAGCACGCATCTGGCGTTCATCGGCGCGAACGGCGTCGCGTCCACCGCGTTCACGGCACCGGCCGGCACGTTCCGGCTGAAGGGGCGTCTTGCGGCCTGGGGGTCGAACTACTACAAGTACGCATCGAGCGGTGAACAAGGGGCGACCGCCAATCCAATCGTGTCGGCAACCTTGACGCGGGCCAATGGAACGCAGATTTCGCTTGGTACGGTGACCGTGTCCAGCCACTTGTTTGCGGATGTCGTGTGGCCAGTATCGTTTGGGTTTGACGAATCCGAGTCCGTTACGCTGACGCTGACGCACACAAGCGCCGGGAGCGGTCTGCTCGACGATTTGGTGTTTGTTGAAGCTGCCGCGGCCGATACGGGAGAACTTGTCGTGAACGGCAGTTTCGAGAACGGCAGCAGCGGCCTGACGGCCCGGCAGGGGACGTTCGGCGTACGCAAGGCAATACGGAACAGCTACGCGGGCAGTCCCCAGTATTTCGGCTACACCGCATACGACGGCGACGTCGATTTCATGCTCTGCAACGACGATTCCTGCTCGTGGACGCTCAACATGCCGGTTGAGGGACTGTATCGCCTTCGCTTCGCCGCCCATTCCCGTACGGACGGACGTCCGAACTATGGATGCAATCCCCTGCGCGCCACGTTGGCTGCAGCGGGCGGTAGCGAAACCGAACTGGTGTTCGTGAAGCCGTTCGGACTCAATTTCTACGAGTATTCCGCCCTGTTCAGCGTTCCTGCGGCCGGTTCCTACACGTTGAAGATTGCGGGTACGGCGAAGGATTCCGCACATAACGACAGGCGTACGCTGATTGACGGCGTGTCGGTACGCAAGGTCGTCAGCACGGTCGCGGATGTACCGTCTATGCCGGAAAAGATGAGGATCACGGTGGCGGAGGGTGCGCGTCTCCAGCTCGACTTCCCCGGCACGGTTAAAACGGGTCCCGTCACGCTGGGAGGCGTCGTTCATGTCGGGACAATCAGTGCGGCCACCTGTCCCGATTACATTTCAGGCATGGGGACGCTTGAAGCAACTTCCGATGGAACAATGGTCTTGTTCCGGTAAGAGACCCGTAAGCCGCCGCGCATGAAGAGAACGTTCAGCATCCTCGTCGCCATCCTGGCAACAGGCGCATCTGCCGTCGAACGGGAGCAGTTGACGGGCAATGGGAACACGGATGCGCCCGGCGCGAATCGCGGCATGATGCTGCGCAGCTGGAACGTGCGCGAAGACGACATCCGCACGCTGGCGGCGTGGGGCGGCAACCTGGCGCGCTACCAGATGGCGGTCGGATGGGGGCAGACGAACGCCAACAGAAGCGTAGTGGCGTTTGAAACCTGGGTCAACCGCAAACTTGACGAACTGGACAGCGTCTTGGCCTGGGGACAGACGCACGGTGTACGCATCGTCGTGGATCTCCACGTCCCGCCGGGAGGGCGCGACGCAGACGGCGAAATGAACATGTTCCACGAGAAGGACTATGCCGACGTGTTCGTTGCCATTTGGCGGCGGATAGCGCGTCGTTTCAAGGGGGATCGGCGGATCTACGGCTACGATCTCATCAACGAGCCGACGAACCGTCGGCCATCCCCCGAAGGACTCGACTGGTGGTCGCTGCAGGTCGCCGCCGCCCGTGCCATACGCGCGGAGGATCCGGACATGCGTGTCATCATCGAGTCGAACGAATGGGCGCAGGCGAAGACTTTTGCCCAGATGAAGCCCGTGCCGCTCGACAACGTCGTCTACCAGGTCCACGTCTACATGCCGCACGGCTACACGCATCAGGGCACGGGCCTGAAGGACGCCAAGCCGGCGGGGGCGCTGACATGGCCGGATGCGGCAAGGGGCTGGGGACGCGACTGGCTGCGCGAGCGGCTGCGGCCCGTCCGCGAATTTCAGCTGAAGCATCACGCCCGCATCTACGTGGGCGAGTTCTCCGCTTCCGTGTGGGCGAATGGCGCGGAGCGCTATCTGGCGGACTGCATGGAAATATTCAGGGAATACGGGTGGGACTGGACGTACCATGCGCTGCGCGAGTCGAAGAGCTGGAACGTGGAACTTGCACCGGATGAATCGGGAAAGCTGAAACCGGCATCCGACACGCCGCGCAAACGGGCATTGCTGGCCGGTTTCGCTATCTGATCCCAGCAGAGGATTTATGGGGACAGTCCCCGTGATTTCAACGCCGCCAAGATGGCGGCTTTCCCAGTTAGGCGACCGCGCAGGAGCGAGGCCCTCCCGTTGTGGCGCGCTGATTGGGGAAGCCGCCTTCCAGGCGGCGTGTAGGCTTTGAAATGAAAAACTTCTTGTTCCTCCTTGCGCCCAAGGTGAGATTTTGGCATAATTGATGCGCTGAACCTTTCAGTCGTGAAGAGACGTTTCTGCGGGTTTCGTCAAGCCGCGTGGCTTGGCTCGCGAATGGTGCGGAAGAGGGGTTTTGCAACTACCTCCATCGACATGGGGTTTGACGACACCCTCTTCAAGCCCATCACTGCCGCGAAGCTGGCGGACACCATCCGTGGGCACGTGTAGCCCGCCGCCCGCGTTCGCGCAGGAATGTGAATGAGGGTAAATTGAGAAACCTTTCAACCTACATGCAAGGAGAACTAGTCATGATGAAAAGAATATTCTTGATGGCAACGGCGGCGATTGCCGCGCAGGTTGCGTGCGGAATGACGGCAGAGAACGGCATCACCGCCCATCGCGGGGATTCCATGCGCCTGCCGCAGAACTCGCTGCGGGCGTTTTCGTCCGCGAACCGGATCGGCGCGGACTGGATCGAGACGGACGTCCACCTGACTAAGGACGGACAGCTCGTGATCTCGCACAACGCGACGACGGGGGAATACTGTTCGAAGGACAAGAAGATCAAGGACTGCACCTACGCCGAGCTGGCCCAGCTCGACATGGCCGAGAAGTTCCGCGCACAGCACAAGCTCACGCTGGAGCAGTGCCCCAAGGTGACGATCGTGCGTCTGGAGGAGGCGCTCGACCTGATCCTCGCCGAGAAGAAGGCGCGCCTCTCGATCCAGCCCAAGTGCGACTGCGTGGACCAGGC
>CAMPAF010000179.1 GCA_946631535.1 uncultured Verrucomicrobiota bacterium | reverse complement strand
GGCAATGGGCAACGAAAGTGCTCAAGGAGTATCTTCTCCGTGGTTATGCGTTCAGCCAGCGGCTGAGCCAGCTTGAGGACAAGATCGACCGGCGGCTTGCGAAGCACGACCTGGAGATTGTCGAGTTAAAGGACAAGGTGGACTTTTTCGTGCAGGCCTCGTTGCCGCCGATGCAGGGCGTGTTCTACAACGACCGAAGGAAATGACATGTTGAAGCTGCTGGAGTCGCAGCAAAAGAAGTGACGCTCCAGCGCGCCTCATGTGGCGCGCGGAATTGTTTGTGCGCAGGGAGCGGACTGTCGGCGGGAAACACGGTCACGCGGGACGCGCGACCCTACCGCCGGACTTTGCGAAATGCGGGGGAGGGGCGGCGGGTGGTTGAAGCGCCGCCGAGACGGCGGCTGCCCCAGTTAGTGCGCCGCCGAGACGGCGGCTCTCCATACGGTCGCGCGGGAGCGCGACCCTCCCCGGTGCGCCGCCAAGATGGCGGCTCTCAATGTGGTCGCGCAGCAGCGCGACCCTCCCGGGTGCGCCGCCAAGATGGCGGCTCTCCATGCGGTCGCGCGGGAGCGAGCGACGGGCGGCTCGGCGGGACGCCTCGCCCCACCGGGAGATGGCGGTCACGCGGGACGCGTGACACTACCGGTCGTTCTCGTGTCGCCGCCTCCGGTCGCCCATGCCCTGGCCGCCCTGTCCGCGTCGACCATAACCGCCGCGAGGACCGTAGCCCGAGCCACCGCCCTGGCCGCCAGGCTTCGTGTCGCCGCGGACGCCGGGGCGGGAGTAGCCGTGCACGCGGGGCTTCGGGACGTCGGGCTGCAGGGACGACTTCAGGAAGAAGGATGAAAGGGATTCGTAGCCGCGCGCCTTCATGAGTTTGTCCCAGTCGCGGGGCAGCTCGATCTTCACCGTGACCGATCCGCCGCCGGGGAGGCACATCTCCTTGTTGCGCGCGGTATCGCCCGTCACGAGGAACACGTTCTTTCCGTCCTGCATCACGGGGACGGTTTCGATTTCCTTGAGTCCGGTCCAGCCAAGCCACGGCGGCGTGGGGGTCACGCGGGCGCGTTCGGCCTCGGCAATGCGGTCGGCGTGCTGCTCGACCGAGCAGCGCTGCTGGTTGAAGGAGCTGCCGGGGTTGCCCCAGTAGTTGGCGAAGGCGCGGCTGCCGAGCGGGTTGCGGGCCGTCTCGACGAGCGCCGCCTCCAGCGCGTCCTTCGAGGTGTAGCGTGCCGCGAGGTCGCGGGCGACGTCTGGCGTGAGGAGGAACGTGCGGTAGACGCAGGGCATGCCGCTCCCCACGGCCATCTGCTGCTTCTCGACGGCGTCCCACGCGATCATGTCCTTGATCCGTTCGGCGTCCGAGGCGGACGGCACGAGGTTGTTGCCCCAGTTGATCGCGGAGGCGGCGGAGAGGGTCGAGTCGTTCAGCTGGTAGCCACGCTAGAGGTGGTAGGGCTTCCAGCCGACCTTGATGGCGGCCTCCTCGTTCTCCGCAAGCGTCCACGGCATGAGGTAGCCGAAGGTGCCCATGCGGTTCTCCTTCACCTTGTAGCCGCCGAAGTTGAGGAGGGCGAGGTTGATGAAACGCCCGAGCATCATGTTCTTCGGGGTGGAGATCTCGCCCTGCTCCGCGTCGAAGCCGAGTTGGCGCGCGACGGGGCCGTTCAGCCAGCAGTACGGCGTCCAGGCGTGCGTCGAGGAGAGGGTGCGGCGGAAGTCGCCGTCCTTCATCGCCTCGGTGAAGGCGAGGAGCACGGGCATGAACTCGGCGGGGCAGCCGGACATCACGCCGAGCGCGGCGACGTGGCGCACCTTCACCTCGCGCATGGAGGGGGGGATCGCGCCGAGCGAGTCGTCGGCCTTGCGGTCGGTGAAGAGCAGGAACTCGTTCACGGCCTCCTCGGTGAGCGGCACGGTCGGGAGGCCGTCCGAGGCGAACTCGGCGGTGGGCCGGTAGACGTCCGCCGTCCCGAGCGGTTCGGTGAGCGCGGCCTTGATGCGGGGCCAGAGGATCTTGCGGGTGTTGTCGAGCAGTTCCTCGCGCGTATGCGAGGCGAACGAGCCGGGGTATTCCGCCACGCGCAGTTTCTCGATGCCGGCCGAGCGGGCCGTGGACTTCGCCTGCGTCACGAAGCCGGGGCCGGCGATCATGACGGACGGGATGCCGAGCATCTCGGCGGCGATGCAGGAGCCGGTCTCCTTCGGCGTGCAGAGTCCGCATCCGCCGTTGCCGGAGATGACGGCGTCGACCTTCATCTCCTTCAGCTTGCGCTGGAACTCGTCCTTCTCGCGCCGCACCACGCCCGGGCGCGGGTAGGGTCCGGCCGAGCCGATCTCGCCCAGGAGGATCACGCGGGACTTCGGGAACTCGGCGAGGATGAGCCGCTTGAGCTCGGGGTGGGTGACGGAGGCCATGAAGCTGCCGCCCACGAGCGCGAAGGTCTTGCCGTTGAGGGAGGAGAGGCGCGGACCCTGCCGGACGGGCGGGATGGTGCAGGTCGGCACGGCGGAGAGGCCGGATTCGTTTCCGGCGGGCAGTTCGCACACGCCGTCCTTGCAGACGGGCGAAGCGGCCGCGGTGAGCAACATGGCTGAAAATACTGAAAATAGTAGAGTCGCATTTTTCATGGCATTTTTCCTTGCTATGCATAAGAACGCACTGGTCGCGCGCATTCTACACTTTTTCTTCTGGAGCAGGACAAAGGCGTCCTGCCGGCGAAAGACAGATGGTTTCGGTCGTTTTGCACGACGAGGCCCCTTGACATGTGAATTGCTGAAAAGCGCCCGTCGGTCGGTTCAGCGTTCAAGGCGGAAGGAGATGTTGCGGAAGACGATCTCGTCGGCCGGTGCGGTCGCCATGATGGACAGTGCGACGAGTTCCGTCTGCACGAGGTCGAATTCCGTGTCGAATGTCATCTCGTGGTGCGCCCAGTCTCCGCAGGCTATGGCTGGAATCGTCTTCACGAACTTCTTCTCGTTGGAGAGGAGGGTTAGCCTCAGGCCGAACGGTGTCTCGCTCTTCGCCTTCACGTCAAAGGCGAGCCGCCATGTGCCGTTCCCGCGCCGCAGGAAGGGATCGGTCAGGACGGCCTGCATCCCAGCGTTGCGCTCGCACTGGACGAGGCGGTAGAGGACCGCGGCCTTGTCGTCGCGGCCTGTCGCCTCCAGTTTCACGAGCCACGAGGGCACGCGTTGCCAGAGGCTCCGCACGCGCCCCGGCTCCGCCACGATGTTCGCGGAGGGATCGGTCTCTTCGAGATGCTTCTCGCGCCGGCCCTTGACGTCTGCCATCCGCCAGTCGCGTTGCAGGGAATGTCCAATCCACGCCTTGTACGGGCAGGTCCAGTTCACGACGTGCCGGTCGGGCATCGCCACAACCGCTTCAGACTCGCCCGCAGTCGCCACCGACACGGAAATCTCGCCCGGATCGCCCACCACTGTGCCCTGCGGGAATGTGCTCGCCTTCCGTCCGCCCAGCCACAGGTTGGTGACGGCGAACGTGTAGTTACTCGTGATGAGGAACTTCGCCGGATTGTTCCGTACGGCGATGCTCACGCCGTTCGTCTGGCCGGTCGCGTGCCAGTCGCTCTTGCCGGTGGAGAACGGAATCGCCAGATCGCGGAACGCGAACGTCTTGGGCTTCGTGCCCATGTTGTGTCCGAAGAAGAAATGCGAGAAGAGCGTGCAATCCACGGCCGAGAGGTTCGAGAAGAAGAACTCCTGCGTGAGGTGCGAGAGGTCCTGCGGACCCGGCTCGCGCTTCTGGAGGCCGCCGTTCATCTCGCTCCACTTGTTGTTCCGCCGCAGGACGCCGTTGTAGACGTTGTTGATGAGGCCGTCGTCGGCGCGGAACACGTCGATGTTCTCAAGCAGCGCGCCGTAGTTGTTGCCCTGCGGGAAGATCGCGGCGCAGGACGTGCCGATTGCGACGTTGCGCAGCACGGCGTCTCGCGTGCCGCTGATGACGAGCGCGTTGTCGCCCACGTAGAGCCACGCGCCCTCCACGCGCACCCCCGGTCCGCCGCAGGTGATGCCGTCCGAACACATCATCGTGGAAAGCGCGCGCACGTTGCGGTAGGTGACGTCCTTCGCCCAGCTGCAGTAGTTGAAGGTGCGCGCGTCCACGAGCTTGATGTTCTCTATGGTCACGCCTGGCGCGCTGACGCCGAGGAGCCCGCGCGTCGTGTTCTGCGTCTGGTCGAAGCGGAAGACATCAGAGAGCGGGTCGAGCACCATGCCGCGTCCGTGGATGTACGTGCCGGGGCCGCGCACCTTGAGACGGGCGTTCAGCACCGCGCCGGGCGCGATGTATATTTCCTTTATGTCCTTGCCCGTGGTGATGATGCCGTCACGTCCGGGCGCATCAAGCCAACGGTCCACGTACATGACTCCGGGGGAGTCCTTCGCGGGCACCTTCGCCGGATCCTCGGGCGCGTCCGCGAACACCGAGAGGATCGTCTTGTCGTAGTCGTTGAGCTGGATGCCGAACGAGGCGGGCTTCTCCAGCCACACGGAGATCACGCCGTCCGCGAACGTGCTCTTCAGGCGGAGCCGCGACGGGAACACCTTGTAGCAGCGCACGTCCTCCGTCACGCGGATGTCCACGCGCACCGGCTTGCCCGAGAAGGCGAACTCGCAGAACCGGCGGTTCACGTCGCCGCCGCGCGTCCGGGGGGTCAGGATGGACTTCTCGCAGTGGTTGTACACGACGAGCGGTTTCTTCACGTCGCCCTGCACAACGCGCACGGCGTAGGCGTAGTCGCGCTCGATCTGTTCGGGGTAGTCGGGATAGACGACGAACTCGGCGCGCGCCGGGGCTATGGTGAGGAGTAGAGAAACCACGAAACACACGAAATACACGAACGGCATGGTTAGGATCCTTTTGGGGTGAGATATGATGGGGGCGGCGATTCGAAGGCGAGCGTGCGCCTGCCGTGCGGATGGACAAATTTCAGTTTCCAGGCGTGTAGGCAGAGGGTCTGTCCCCTCGTGCCGTGGCCGTACTTGGCGTCGCCGACGACGGGATGGCCTGCATCGGCAAACTGGACGCGGATCTGGTTCTTGCGTCCGGTCTTGAGGACGGCCTCCTCGAGCGTCGTGGGGTCTGTCCCCTTGGGCGTCTCAGGGTCTGTCCCCACGGCGCGCCATTCCGTGCGGGCGTACTTGCCTTTCGCCTTGTCGGGCGTGCTGCGAACGAAAAGATCCGCGTCTTCGTAGAGGTAACTTTCAAAGACGCCGCTTTCGGCAGGGAGTTTTCCTTCTATCCGCGCGAGATATGTCTTTTCCGTGAGCTCGTTCCAGTTGGATCGGAAAAATTCCTGCACTGCCTCCGTCTTGGCGACCATCATCACGCCGCTTGTCTCGCGGTCGAGTCGGTGGACGAGGTAGACCTGCTTGCGGCTCTTCCATTGTCCCTTGCGGACGTAGTCGGTGAGGATCGCCTCCACGCTCGGCTCGCGGCCGTGGCGCAGCGCCTGCACGAGCAGCCCGGCGGGCTTCTCGATGACGATCAAGTCCGGATCCTCGTGCAGGATGCGGATGCCGTGGAGGCGCTGTCGACTTTTGCCCATTGCGGGGCAAAGGATATCACGCGCCCCGTTGCATGTCAATGTCCTGTCCATCCTGCGGCACTTTTGGTATAATTTCCGCGTGCCTACGATTTAATCATTCATCAAAGAAGGAAAAAGACATGGCAAACACGTTCAAGATCGGATACCTGCCGCTCAGCAAGGTCAACTGGACCAACGACACGCTCGAGGCCGCTCGCGCCAACGCGATCGCGTTCCTCAAGACGCTTCCTGGCGTGGAGGTGATGGCGCCCGACCACATGCTCACCCTCGAGGACGAGGCGGTGGAGCTGCTGGAGCAGTGGGAGAAGGACCGCCCCGACATGCTCATCACGCACTTCATGACGTTCTCGCTCGGCGTGGTGCCGCCGATGTTCGCGCAGCGTCTGGGGAACATCCCTGTCGTCCTGTGGTCTATGAAGGAGCCCGATCCGGCCGGCGGCCGCCTCCAGAACAACTCGTTCTGCGCCGCGAACATGAACGCCCACCACATGTACCGCCTGCACATCCCATACTTCCACGTGCACGCCGAGCCCGGCACGCCGGATGCGGCTGCCGCCCTCACGAAGGCCATCAACGTGGCCCGCACGATGAAGATCCTAAAGCGCATGCGCATCGGCCTCATCGGCGGCCGCGTGCCGGGCTTCTACACGAGCTGCTGCTCCGAGATGCTCCTTCGCCGCCTGATCGGCCCGGAGGTGAAGATCATCACCGAGCACGAGGTGTTCACCACCGCGCAGAAGCTCACGCCCGAGGAGTTCGAGCAGGCGAAGAAGGAGGTGCTGGAGGACGCGCCGTGCCACGCGAGCGACGGCCCGAAGGGCGACCAGTTCGAGAAGG
>CAMPAF010000178.1 GCA_946631535.1 uncultured Verrucomicrobiota bacterium | reverse complement strand
GCCGTGTACCACGGCGCGATGGCCGTCTACGGCAGCTACGCTGTGATCGACGGCATCCCGCCGTGGGACCCGACGTGGCCCGACCGCGACCGCTGGCCAAGCGAGATGCCGTGGGAGGAGCTCTACCCCGACCAGTACGTGCTCGAGTTCGCGCGCGGCGTGGCGATGGGCATGCAGCCGATGGTGCACCAGCTGCTGATGAGCCACTTCGACGACCCGCGCTACGCCGGCAACTTCAAGTTCACGGTGGACACGGCAAAGTTCTACCACGCGAACCTCGACTTCCTCTACGACGGCACGATGTGCTCGCCCGGCAGGCTCTTGTGCGCGCGCCAGCCCGTGGAGCTGTTCATCCGCGGCATCTACACGAAGCCCGAGAAGGCGCGCGTGGTGCGCCATCCGTCTCATCCCGTCATACTCCATTCCGTCTGGCGCGCCAAGGACGGTCGCGTGGCGGCCGTCCTCTGCAACTGGTCGCGCAAGGAGCAGGTCTACGACCTCGCCACTCCCGACATCGCCGTCGCCGGCATCCTGCCCGCCCGCAGCTGGCGGATCGTCATGAAGTGAGCTTTGAACAGGAAAAGGAGAGTGAAAAGATGGATGAAATGAGGAGATTTGGATTGGTATTGGTGGGCGTCGCCGGCCTCGCGTGGGGCTACGGCGACCTGCCGGACACCTTCGACGCCTCGACCGGCTACGTGACGATGAATGCAAGTGACAACACGGGTGCTAGCAACCAGTCGTTCTTCCTGTCTGCGCACTGGAGCGATCGGCAGGCGCCACATGCCGATACGAACTACTACGTGAAGGCCGGCTGGTGCCTGGGCACTCCGCATCAGAATTCAGACGTGACGGCGCAGTTGGCGATCGATCCCGATTGCCAGACGTTCAAGGGCCGCACGCTCGTCATCGCCGGTTACCTCTGGCACCTGAACGGCACGTATGACTTTACATTCCCCGACTTGCGCATGTTGCCAAACGCGTACATCTCCTATACCGCCATCAAGACGCCGCTCTCCGGAACGATGACCGTCTATGGAACGGAAGCCCAGCCGACCTGCCTGCGAAGCAATCTCAGCAGCATCAATCAGCAGCCATTCGGCATGGACATCAAGGGCGACTCGTCCAGTTGTCTGGCGATTTACTATTTGAACAAGCCGACATGGTACAAGTTGCAGGGGAACCTGTCCGAGTTTCATGGCGTTCTCTTGGCCGGTCATCCGTCAAACGCCGAGGCTACGGGGTCTTATGGCTTTCATGTCACGTCCGATCACTTGGCCGGTACTGTCGCGCTTCCGAAGCAGAGTGCCAGTCTGTGCGTGACGTCAGCAAATGGGTTGTCCGTGGGAGGCTTGCGCGTGACGGAGAAGGAAACGCGGCTGTTCCTCGACGGATCGAAGCTGAGTTCCACAACCCCTCGCCTAACGGTGACCAACAGCCTTGAGGTGACGGGGTGGGCATACGTGATGCTTCATACGCCCACGCAAGGGAGCGGCAACCGGCTGGTCTTCAACGGCTACGTGGCACCTGCGGAAGCTGACGACAAGATACTGATCCGCCTGGAGCCTGAGGTCGTCCGAAGAGGGGGCTGGAACGGGGAGTTGGACGAGTTGTTCCGTCTCCCTTCTGACGCGAACATGGCGTCGTCTTCGCTTCGGTGGCGCAACGACGTCGACGGCGGCAAATCTCTCGTGCTGGTGACTTGCGTGGCGCACACGACTGTCGGCGAGACGAATTCGCGCAGCGGCTTGTCCTTCCCCACGTTGACCGATGGCGGAACGGATTACTTCTGGAGCAATGAGTCCTACCCGACGGAAGACCCGGCAAGCGGCTACAGCAGTTCAAAGACCATCTACACGCCATCCGGTAGCGGTCTCTATGAATTTCCCGGAAGGCTGCTGCTGCTGACGAGTGCCCAGATCTTTGTGTTCGGTTCGCAATACGGCTTTGTCTGCGACGATTTCGAGTGGCGAGCCGGCGGCGTCAACGCATCTATCAACGCCGGCGATCCGGCTGGACCCGTGCGGAAGGACGAGAACGGCACCGCATGTAATTGCTACAATGTGCGGGGCACGATTCGTGTGCCTGCCGGCTTTGTGAATACGCTTCAGTCGTATGGGGCCCGGACCGTGATCCGCCTCGAGTCCGAACTGACGGGCGGCGGCGACATGACGGTTCAGACAATCAATTACGCGAGCAATTACAAGAGCGACAAAGGATTCGTTGAGTTCGCGGCCTGCAACACGAATTTTACCGGCAAGGTGAAGGTGTCGACTGCTGACAACACGACGAAATACGCCAATCTTGGAATCGTCGTGCCGAACTGGGAACAGCGCGTGTGCCTGTTCGTCTCGGACGAGCGAAACTTGGGCGGTGCGCGCGACGAGTTCGCGTGGGACGCGCTGTATCTGGACCAGTATTCCGACCTCTTCCCGCTGAACGACGTGACGTTCACGGACGGCTGGAACCGCGGCATCGCCATCGGCAACATCGGGCGGATGCACGTGACGAACGGGCTGACGCTCGCGATCTGGCGTCCGCTCAACGTGAACGGCAACCTCGTGAAGGAGGGCGGCGGCACGCTCGCGCTCGGCGGCCCGCTGACGTTCGGCGGCGCGTCGCAATACGCGACGCCGACGGCCGGCGCGAACCCGCTCACCGCGATGGGCGGCTTCGTCAAGCCGCTCGCGACGAATGCCT
Source organism: uncultured Verrucomicrobiota bacterium (assembly GCA_946631535.1). The sequence continues at coordinate 3,732 of CAMPAF010000178.1, read as the reverse complement.
TCGACGGCCTCGCGATCACGTTCACGAACAACGCCGCGCTGAAGGTGGACGGCATGTCTGCGGACGCCGGTCTTCTGAAGTACGGCCTCGTCAACGTGAAGGAGACGATGGCCCCGGTCGCTCTTGCACCCAACCAGGCGACGCTGCCCGTGACGGTGGACTTCGGCACGGCGACGGAACCGCCCGACGTGCAGTGGACGGTGGGCCTCGTGACGCTGGATACGACAAAGGCGGAAGCGTTGAAGTCGCAGATGGTGCTGTCCAATCCGGCCCCGTTCCAGAACTGGCGCGGAACGCTGGACATCGTCGCCAACGGCGACGGCACCTCCACCATTGTGGTGAACTATAAGACGGTCGGCATGACGATCATTTTCCGCTGACAGGAGCTGACAAGTGAGAAGCCTTCTGGGGATTGCTGTCGCAGCGGTGTTGGTGGTAGCCGCGGCAGAAGATGTCCGGCCGATCTCCGTGCGCGTGCGGCAGACGGCGGGTGGGCCGAGGCTGTTCGTGGACGGCAAGCCGATTCCGCCGCGCGCGTTCTACGGGGCCGGGCCGTCCATCGCCTTCATCGCCGAACTGCGCGAGTACACGTTCACGCTGCCGTTCGTCGCGCCGTTTGACGCGGCGCGGGCGGAGGTGCGCATCGGGTTCCCGTCCGACCCGTCGCAGTTCTGGATACACGATGTTAGCCTGAAGGACATGGAGACGGGGAAGGTTGAGCCGGTGGCCATCTCGCTCGCGGGCGCGGCGGATGGCGCGCCGCATCCGCCGCGCGGCGTCTCCGCGCCATGCCCGATGCCGCTCGCGAAGGGGCGGACCTACCGGCTCTCCATCCCCATCCGCGCCGATCATGCCCGTTCATTCTTCAATCCGTCCGTCGTGGCGTTTGACGCGGAAGGCAAGGCGCAGAGGTGTCCGCTCCCCTACGGCGACACGCTCGCGGCGACCACGCGCATCGCCGGCGAGGCGGGTGTGCGCCTCGTGACGTTCGGCGCGGGGAACGGCTGGGTGGAGCCGGAGAAGTTTCCGCAGTGGGGCGCGATTGACGCGGCGTGCCGGCGGCTTGTCGAGGCCAATCCGGACGTACTGCTCCTCCCGCGCGTCGGGATGAACGCGCCGCAGTGGTTCCTCGCGCGGCATCCGGAGGTGAAGATGAAATTCGATGACGGCTTCGTGATGAACTCGTCCTCGGTTTCTTCGCGTCTCTACCGCGAGGCCGCGTGCGCGCATCTGGAGAAGCTCGTGCGCCACCTGCGCGAGACGTTCCCGCGCAACTTCGCGGGCGTCCACGTGAGCGGGCAGAACTCTGGCGAGTGGTTCTACGAGAAGTCGCAGAGCGCGTCGCTGGGCGGATACGAGGATCCTGTGCGCGACGCGTTCCGCGCGTGGCTCGCGAAGGAAGGGGAACCGGACGCCGCGACGGCCGAGGTGCCGTCGCCCGAGGCACGGCGCGACACGTCCGAAGGATGTCTGCTCGATCCCGTCCGGCACCGCCGCATCGTGGCGTTCAACCGCTTCCGTCAGGAGGAGATGGCGAGTTTCCTCTCCGAGCTCGGCGCGGCGGTACGGCGCGGGAGCGACGGGGAGTCCCTCGCGATGTTCTTCTACGGCTACTCGTGGGAGCTGGGCGGGGTCTCGACCGGCGCGGCAGCGACAGGACACTACGCGCTCGAGTGGCTGATTGAGCATGGGCGGGAGAACGTGGACGCGCTCTCCGCGCCGTACTCCTACTCGAACCGCAGGTGGCCCGGCTCCATTCCCGTGATGAGCGCCGCCGAGACGCTGGCGCGCGCGGGCATCCTCTGGTTCAACGAGGACGACACGCGCACGTACCGCGAGGACATCTGGGACTACAAGGCGGTCGCCGGCTCGGGCGGCTTGCCCATGACGAGGGAGCAGACGCCCGACATCCTGCGGCGCAACGTCTCGTTCGAGATCCTGCGCGGACTGGGCGACTGGTGGATGGACCTTTTCGGGCGCGGCTGGTACAACGACCCCGAGCTCTGGAAGCTGCGCACGGAGCTGGCGCCGATGGAGGAGGCGATGTTCAGGCGGACGAAGCCCTACTCGCCCGAAATTGCGGACATCGTGGACGAGCGGAGCTTCCTCTACCTCGCATGCGGCGCGTCCCGCGCGATGGGACCGCTCATGAGCCGCTCGGTGTTCGACGGATGCGGCGCGCCGTACGGGCAGTATTTCCTGAACGACGTGCTGGCGCGTCCGATTGGCGCAAAGCTCTTTGTCTTTGCTATGACACCGTACCTAGACGCGGATCAGCGCGCGAAGATCGTTGCTTTGCGCGCCGCGCGTCCTGACGCGACGTTCCTCTGGTGTTGGGTGCCGGGCTATCTTTCCGAAAAGGGAGTGTCCGTGGACACCATCGCGGAGACGACCGGGTTCCGTGTGGAACGTGTGTCGCCAGCGACTCCTCTTGCGCGTTCCACGCAGCTCGGCCTCGCGAAGGGCCTCTTCCATAAGGAGTGGGGCGGCGGTCTGCGGAAGGGAGCCGCGCCGCTCTTCGCGCCCATCCTAGCGGAGGACGACGAAGTGTGGGCCACCTATCGCGACCTGCCGGAGAAACCTGCGCTTGTGGCGCGGAAAAACGCGGACGGGCCGGGGTACGGCATCTTTCTCGGGCCGGGGCAGCTGTTCCACGAACTGCTGCATGCGGCGGCGAAGACGGCTGGCGTCCATTGCTATCTCGACTGTCGCGCCGGAAATGTGATCGCGGCGGAAGGCTACGTGGCGGTGCAGAACGTGACGGACAAGCCGCTCACGGTGACGCTCCGCGACGGCACACGCCGCACTCTTGACATTCCGAAGGGCGCGACTAGGATTCTCACGGAGAAGTAGCAGGCTTGCGCGGCTCTGCCGCCGCCAAGAGGGGATAAGGGTATTAACTCTTCATGGGGGCATTCATAGAGATATTGTCGTTGTAGTGCCCCTGATTTTATGCTCAAACAATGACAATAATCCGCGAGATTTTGGTATACTGTCGCCATGAAAGCGATTGGATTCCTTGTTTGTGCGGTCGGCGTCAGCGCCGCCTGTTCCGTGTTTTCCGAAACGCGCGTGCTGGTCGTCCGCGAGAAGTCCTGCGTGGAGGAGTGGCGCGTGACGGACGACAGCCGGTGGGTCAAGAAGGGAACTTGGCTCGCGCGCGGCGCGGATCTGAAAGGACCGCACAGCATTGCCGCGGCGGACGGAATCGTCTATGTCGGCGATTCACGCGGCGGCGCGGACGGCGCGGTTCTGAAGTACTCGCCGGATGGCAGGTTGCTGGGCGTACTGGCGTCCGTGCCGGCGCGTCCAGAGGCGTTGGCGATCAACGGCGGTTACCTTTACGTGTGCAGCGCGTTCGGGCAGAACGCGAACCGGCTGTTCCGCTACCGTCTCTCCGACGGAAAGGGCGGCGTCTACGGAACGGCGGGACTGTCCGTGCCGCGCACGCTCGCCTTCGGCGCGGACGGTCTTCTCTACACCGCCAACCGCGGCAGCGGCGAGATCGCCGTGTTCGACGTGTCGGGCGACAAGCCCGCGCTCAAGGCAGCCTACCAATCTCCCGCGCAGGCGCACGGCGGCATGCTGCTTGATCCCGACCGCGACCGGCTGCTGATTCCCTGCAAGAAACCGGAGTCTATCGACCTGATTACCGGCACGGCGAAGCGTCCGCTGACGCCGATTCCCGTCCAGAACGCGTTCTCCGCCGCGTTCGTGAACGGCGAGGCGTGC